>JAGCJJ010000018.1 GCA_017648065.1 Kiritimatiellia bacterium
ATTGGCACG
Organism: Kiritimatiellia bacterium; assembly: GCA_017648065.1. GTDB lineage: Bacteria > Verrucomicrobiota > Kiritimatiellia > RFP12 > UBA3636 > RGIG990. The sequence goes on from JAGCJJ010000018.1 coordinate 10, forward strand.
AATGCTTATGTGATGGGTATTGGGAACCACGAAAGGAATAGGAATAAGAACTAGAAACAATAGTAAATATTTTCAATTTTTCGTGTGTTTCGTGTGTTTCGTGGTTAAATAAAAAAGTGTGATGGGTATTGGATGCATGAAAAGGATTATGGTGTGGGTATATGGGGAAAGACACGAATGAGCACGGATTTTCACGAATGTTTGTTTAGGGGTAGTAAACACGGAAATGAGAAACTTTGAAATTGTAGCGTAATTATTTTGTCCCACTATGTTGCCGTAGGTAGCTTTATGCATTTTTTCGCTTTATCTAAATTTGAGTAGAATTTAGATATGTTTGGTTGACTAAATGGTTGACTAAATGGTTGACAATTTGTACCAATATGGTTTATATTATTTGCATATTTGTTTGTTGGAGTGTTACTTATGGATAAAAATGATGTTATAAATATTGTCTCTCAGGATGAGTATCTTTCTATTTCTGATTTGCGTTATAACAGAAACTTAGGCTTTTTATTGTCCAGAGAAGAATTTAATCTGTTTTTGAAACTAAAGGATGAACTAATAATAGAAAATAATAGTCTGTTTGTTGTTTTACCACTAAAAAGTTTTAATTCAAAGCATATTTATTTTGTAAATAGCGCGTATCTAAAATATTATTCTTCAGAATACTTTAGAATACTTTCCTTTGACTATAAAAATAATCACTCAAGCCTTTTAAATAGAAATATTGATGATATTATAAAATCACATTTGTTTTCAGAAATTGAAGGGACTTTAAATATAGAGAACGTACCTACAACTCATAAGCGTATTGCTGAGTTGTATAAGGAGCACAAGGTTTTAGATCAGAATGACATTATAGTTAAAAACATGTTCAATGCACTAAAATTTATTGTCTCAGAAAAACCAGAATTTAATAAGGAAAATTTATTAAAAATTTACAAAATGCTTAGCGAAAACTCTCTTGCTAAGGAATTAGAAATTAAACCAGGAAATTATTATCGAGATGATAATGTTTATATTGGAAATCATGAAGGTGCTCCTGTAAATAAAATTGAAGAATGCATGGAATCTCTTTTTTCCTTTGTTAATAGTGGATCAGATTTAATTAAGCAATTTAAAGATTTTATTCCACATATATGTCATTATTATATTTTGTATGTCCATCCATATTTCGATTTTAATGGTAGAACAGCTCGTGTTGTGGCTTTTTGGTTAAGTTATATTATGAACATTAAATCTGCTCCATTATTTATTTCTGAAGCCATCAATGAAACTAAGCATGAATATTATAATGCAATAGAAGAGTCTAGAAACACGAATAACGATATTACATCGTTCTTAGGCTATATTTTCAATACATCAATTAAATATAGTTTTGTTTATCAAAATTTAGAACACATTAAGGAATATGTATTAAAAAATGGGGATGCATTAACTAATACGGAATGGGTATATGTAAAAAAGATATTGATACATAATAACAACGGATTTTTCAACTGCAAGCAGTTTCAACAATTTATTAGTAGTTCTATTAGTAAGCAGGGAGCATCAAAATTCATTAATAAATTCGTAATGTATGATATTTTAAGAAAACAAAAGAATAAAAAAGGCGAAATAATATATTCCGTTAATAATGATATTTTAATATATTCATTCTAGGTTTATCTTAAAATTTGGTTTGCAAATTTTATATGCATATCCGTGTACGAAAAAGGCAGTAGTAAGCGAAATTTTGCTTGCTACTGCCTTAAAACATTTATGGTTCAGCTAATGATTACTTGCAAAGCTGTAATGAAAGCTTACCAGATTTTGGTAGAACATTGTACTTTGCTACACCATTAACAATAGGTACTGCTGTTGTGTAGTTCTCTTGATAGATGCGTAGACCCTTCCACTCACCCTCAGGAGTTGTTGTTACAAGTGTCAAAGGAACATCGTATGACTCTGGGTCAGTTGTAACGGTCAACTCAATTGAAGCCTGTCCCTTCTCATTAAAGTCAGCTACAACTTCAACCTTAGCTGTGTCACGCTCAGCAATGTACTTCTGAACATTGATTGCAGCATCTGTCCAAAGTGTTCCCTCTAGCTTACGGCGAATAAGCTCCTTACATAGCTTTTCATGCTCGCCAGCATCAAAGTAGAACCAATCTCCACCAATTCCGTGGAAAATAACTGTATCATAAATACCATGCTTTTCAATTGCATCCAAAATAGGAATAAAGTCTTCTGCTGTCTTTAGAGGACGGCTTCCAACATTCTCTTTGCCAAACTTGTTTACTGTCTGACGCTTGATTGATGGGATTTTCTCAAAAATTTCTTTTTCCTGCTCTGGTGTAATTTTCCAATCAACAGCACCTGGCTGAGCAAAAGAAATAAGAGCTTTAGGACCTAAACCAAGGCCTTCACGAATAACCTTGTCATTGTCGCCAATCTCTTTCATTGCGCTCTCAACATCTTTTACACCAGCATGATTATATGTGTGGTTACCTAAAAAGATTACCTTGTTGTCTGCCAATGAGCACCATTCTTTGATTGTTTGTGGCTTGTGTGCAATCCAACCAATGCAAAGATAGAATGTTCCTGGTACATCATACTTTTTTAGAGTTGTGGTTGCAAATGTCATTGCACTATAGCAACCATCATCATAAAACATAGAAAATGCACCTTTTGCGTCACCTTGCCATTTAGCAACAGTAGTTCCGCCAAGAGCGGTTCTTTCAGCAGTTAGTGAGCGACAGCCAGTTGTCATAAGCAATGCTAATGCAACATTGCTAGCCATAGCGATAGCTATTTTTTTCATAAGTTGTTTCCATTCTTTTTTTTGTTTGATTAAATTAAATGTTAGTTGTCTGTGTTGCTGCGAAGTACAGATACGAAAGCTTCCTGTGGAACATTTACTGTGCCACATTGCTTCATACGCTTCTTACCTTCCTTCTGCTTGTTCAAGAGCTTTTGCTTACGAGTAACGTCACCACCATATAGCTTAGCAGTAACGTCCTTACGGAATGGGCGAATATCCTCACGAGCAATAATTGTTCTGCCAATTGCTGCCTGAACAGGAATCTTAAACATATGAGGAGGAATTGAGTCCTTTAGTGCTGCACAGATTTGCTTACCTCGAGCCACTGCACGATCTTTGTGAACCATGCAAGAGAAGGCATCAACAACATCTCCATTTAGAAGAATATCCATCTTCACAATGTTACTCTGCTGATAACCATAGTGATCGTAGTCCATTGAAGCATAACCATGTGAAACACTCTTTAGCGTATCGTTAAAATCAATTAAGATTTCGTTAAGAGGAAGTATGCATGTTAAAATAACGCGTACACCATCTAAACTGTCTGTTTTTTCGACAATACCACGATGCTCCATTACAACGCGCATAATATCGCCAATATAATCAGATGGCGTAATGATTGTAGCCTTAATCATTGGCTCTTCAATAAATTCAATACGTGTAGGATCAGGCATGCGAGTAGGGTTGTCAATTTCCTCAACCTTGCCATCGCTATAGTGAATTTTGTAAACAACGGCTGGGTTTGTTGAAATAATATCGCAATCAAATTCGCGGCGTAGACGCTCCTGAACGATTTCCATATGAAGCAGACCTAGGAAGCCACAACGGAAGCCAAAGCCAAGAGCAACAGATGATTCTGGATGATATGTAAATGCAGCATCATTAAGCTGAAGTTTTTCAAGAGATGTCTTTATCTTTTCATATTCGTCTGTTGAGATAGGATAAAGACCGCTGAATACCATTGGATGAATTTCTCTGAAGCCAGGTAAAGGGTCATCGGCAGGACGATTTCTAAGTGTGATTGTATCACCAATCTGCACCTCTTTCGGATCTTTGATAGTGCCAACGATGTAGCCTACCTTACCAGCAGTCAACTCGCCACAAGGAGTCATTTGAGGTGAGAAAATACCTACTTCTTTTACCTGTGTTGTCAGGCCTGTTCCCATGAACTGGATGTAATCGCCATCCTTGATAGAGCCATCAACAATACGGATATATGTGATTACGCCACGATATACATCGTACACACTGTCAAAAATAATAGCACGAAGCGGACCATCAATATTTTCTGACTTTGGAGGAGGGCATAGAGCAATAATTTGCTCCATAAGCTCTGGTACGCCAACACCTGTCTTTGAGGAAACCAATCCACATGTGTCCATTGGAATAGCAAGTGCTTCTTCAACCTGACGCTTACAGCCATCAACATCAGCACTTGGAAGATCAACTTTGTTTAATACAGGAATAATCTCAAGATTGTTGTCTACAGCAAGATATGTATTTGCCACAGTTTGTGCTTGCACACCTTGAGCAGCATCAACAAGAAGAATTGCTGCCTCACAAGCTGCCATTGAACGAGATACTTCGTATGTGAAGTCTACGTGTCCTGGAGTATCAATAAGATTTAGCAAATATGTTTCGCCATCCTTTGCTTTATAGTTCATTGATACAGGATGTGATTTAATTGTGATACCACGCTCGCGTTCAAGATCCATTGAGTCAAGCAGTTGGTCATGAAATACACGCTCGTCTACAGACTCGGTAAGCTGCATAATGCGGTCTGCGAGTGTAGACTTACCATGGTCGATGTGTGCGATGATGCAAAAATTTCTGATTTTAGATAACATAACTATTATGCGTTAGAGTCGGTTCGTTGTGAATACTATTGTTATTTTTGTTCAATTAGCTGTCTAAAGAGAGTAATTTCAGCAGCCATATCTTGTTGAGAAAATAGAGCAGTGCCAGCTACAAATTCATTTGCACCAGCTTGAGCGCATTGTGAAATTGTATTTCTATCTACGCCACCATCAACCATAATGTTGAGCTTATCAAAGCCATTTGCATTAGCATAGTTGCGTAGCTTTCTAATCTCTGGAAGAGGTTCTGGCTTAAATTTTTGACCGCCATAACCAGGAAATACTGTCATATACATAATCTCATCAACAAGCTCCAAATAAGGAATTACTGCAGTATGCGGGGTTAATGGATTAAGTACAAGAGCTGGAGAAACACCAAGGCTGCGTATATGTTGAAGTGTTTGCTTGATGTTGCAAGATGACTCTACATGGATTTGAATAGTAGTTGCTCCTGCATTAGCAAATGGTTCTATAAATAGGTCTGGTCTTGAAAGCATCAGGTGTACATTAAGAGGAAGCTTTGTTGTTTTTTTGCAAAGCTTTACAATGGCAGGACCAAAGCTGATGTTAGGAACAAAAGTGCCGTCCATAATGTCAAGATGGATAGCATCAGCACCAGCATTTTCTGCGCGTAAAATTTCGTTTGTTAGCTGGCCAAAATCAGCCGCTAAAAGAGATGGTAATATTATTGTTTGCATATACCTTATATTATCGCATAATTTATGCTTAAAAACAAGAAACAAAAACTTAGATGATAAGGTTTTTACTATGTTGAATAATTTATAAAAAATAATCAAACAATTATAGCTTGTCAGATTAAATTATTTGATGGTGGTTAAATTCGGGAATTAAGCTTGCAAAAAATGCTGTTTTTTATGTAACAAATCTTTTCCTCTTAGATACAATTTCGATATTTTAATGCAAATATTCAACTGATAAATCTCTCATTGTTTTGTGTTTTAGTATTTTTTTTTGAAAAAACAAAGATTTTTTTGCTATTAAATCTTCAAAAAAGATGAAAAACATTATATAATCATATAAAAAATAAGTATTACCACAATTTTATAATCAATTTTTCTAGTTATGACTTCTGAAATTAAAAAGTTCCTGAAAATGCTTATGGCAGAAGCACATGAGCGTGAGAATAAGCTAACCTTTAAGGCTTGGGGCAAAGAGCGTACATTTGTTGCTTTTGATTTGTTTGATGATACATTCATCTTTGAAGATGGTATTTGGGATAATCTTCAAAATAAAGATTCTGTTATTCTTGTTCCAAAGTCAGCATTTACACCTCCTTCTAATACAGGAAAAAAACGCCGTACATTTGGTAATATCATGACAGTAAGCTCTGGTAACCACGCTGTAACCTCTATCCCTTTGCTATCAGGCTTATTTTGGGATATTCCTGGAGTGCCAGAAGAGCAGAGAGCAGAAACTCTTGTAAAGCGCTTGGTTTGCGCTAATGTTGTTGGTAATACAATTGAAATTTCTCAACGCGATGTTGCAACCCCTGATGTTGTTGAGATGGATGATTGGCTTCAGGCATTAGGCTGTCCAATGCGTAATGTTGTGTTGATTGACCGTATTGATTCAACACTTGAATATTATAATACTCGTGGTCAGGAGTGGCGTATTAAGCCTCTTGCATGGACTATTTCCGAAATGAATGCTGCTGTGCGTTCTTCAATCAGCTATATGCATTCATGTATTAAATATTATCACAATGTAAAGGGTGTGCACTTCCTTACTTATAAGAATTTTGCAGCTTGGGGAGACAAGATTGAGCAAAATTATGATGAATTTTTGCGTGGTCTTAATGAATTAGCAGGAACTAACGATAATACTCAAACACCTAACGTGCTTTTGAGTAAATATCGTACACACCATGAGGTTGAGTTTTTTGGCTTGCCTGAGGGTGTTGCTGAACGCGTAATTGTTCCTGAACTTCTTGAGCTATATCGAGACATAAATCTTGAGAAATATCAGCCACATGATGTTCGCGAACGCTTTAATTCTATCGCAAGTGTTTTCAGAACAGCTCTTATTGAGCCTTCTTTCCTTGATGAAGAGAGTCAAGCATTTGTACAAAACCTCTATAGAAATATCACAGGTCAGGTCTATTTTGACGAGACTTATGGCTTAGTTTCAAGTGCATTTGATGATATGCGTACAGCTTTGCCAGGTGCAACATATATGCTTGGTAATCGCTTTATTCATGATGGTGCCGATGCTCGTACAATCGCAATTCTTGATGTTCTTGAACGCGAAATTAGCCATGGTGATAGAATTGAGCATGTTAATATTTATGAGATTCGCTCATTGTCTGAGAAAACACATCTTGGTGAAGGTAAATCTCGCGAAATTGTGTTCAAGACAATGTGGAACCCACGCGATACAAGAATTATTGAAAAGCGCCTTGCTCAAAGCTCTACAGGTTATGGTGCATATACGCTTGCCCGTGTGTCTGCATTCCGTAGCTTAGGTATCTCATATGGCCGCCATCGCTTGATTGCTCGTAATGATGGTGCTGCAGGTGATATTCACTACTTTACTCGTGCACGCTATCCTGGTATTCCTTTTAACAAGCTTCCAAGAATGCTATTTTGTAATCGCGATCCTAATACAGGCAAATACGATATGTCTAAGGAGTCAGCAGATATTGTTCGTGCATTGATTCGTTTACTTGGTGGATCTGCTGCTGAAACAATGATTTTGAAAAAATATCGACCAGGCGAAGGCAATAAGTTCTGTGAAAGTAAAGAAATTATTGAGTTTGGTTATGATGTACGCTATGGAAAGGAAATGCCAATAGGTCTTCATCTTTGCTCAATTCGTGGCACTATGGGGTGGGAAGATACCAGTCTTACAGAAGATAATCTTCTGAAAATGTTTGATTTCTTCATTAGTGAATTTGTCAAAGGTGTGAAGAAATATTGTGATGATCATCCTGTGCTGTCTCGTTATGATATTGCAGATGCATTCCTTGAAGGTTTCTCTGCAAAGACTCGTGAGGTACATTGGAAATATATGAATCGTCGCGACCAATTTGATACATATTCTCCACGAGTATACGGCGATTATCGTTTTGGAGAAAAGTGGAAGTTCGTTCTTTGGAGCCTTCAGGAGCAGCGTGCTCGTTTAGATTATCTATATGATTTATTCAATGAAAAGCTGGCTAAGGAATTTCCTGAGGAGCTTGAGGGATAGCTTTTGTTTTTATTGAGAGGCGTAAATTTTATATGAAGGCATTGCATACTTCAACAATATATCAGCTAGATAAAATTACTCCTGCATGGGACAGAGATGGAGAAACACCAGAAGGACTATCTCTTATGAATGCTGCTGTAATTGGTATCGCAGATTTTGTTGCTAATAAAATTTCCGCAAAGGATACTGGACGACACATTATCAGTTGTTTTGGTGCTGGCAATAATGGCTTTGATGCATTATGGAGTGCTTGGATACTTTCTCAAAGTGGCTACAATGTTGATTTTTTTGCAGTAGCAGAAATGGATAAGTACCCTAAAGCAATGCAAGATTTCTTAAATTATCTTGATGCAAAGGGAATTAGTGTTTACTATGCTGATGAAGATGGTGATTGCTGGAATGCCAGACGCCATACTGCCTTCCCAAAAGATCCAATAATTTTAGATGGTGTGCTTGGAATTGGATTTAATCCAAATCGTCAATTACCTAGAGGGATTGCTAAAGCAATAGAATGGATCAATTCGTGGCAGGGTCAGGCTCAAATTGTTGCGATAGATATTCCTTCTGGCTTATCTGCAAATGCTATTGATAAAGATTTTTCTGAGATTGCAAAAATAAATGCTGCTAATATTGTTCACGCCTCTGTAACTCTTACAATAGGATGCCCAAAGCTTGTTATGCAAGAGCCTGCATCAGCAGAATTTTGTGGCAGTGTCTATGTAGTTGATTTAGGTTATTCACTATCAGATATAAATGATAATGAGCAGGGAAGCATAGATTTTGTGACTGAGGCTTTTGTTCAGCCTTATTCTATGGCTATTCAGGCTTGGAATGCACATAAAGGCAGTTTAGGTCATGTGGCTGTTATTGCAGGAAGTGACCGTTATTCAGGTGCTGCAGGTTTGGCTTCCGTTGGTGCATTGCGTGGAGGTGCCGGACTATGTACATGCTACACATTGCCTTGTTGTGTGGGTCGTGTTGGAGCAATTGCTCCGGAGTTGATTGTGCAATCTGCTGCACCAGAAGGAGCTCGTGAATGGTCGCCTGAATATGTAAAAGCACTTTTACCTTCTTTAGTTGGTAAGACAGTAGTGTGTGGTCCAGGCATGGGAAATACACCGGCTGTGGCAGAGTGTGTAAAGCTGCTTTTATCTGCAGAATGTAAGGGACTTATTTTAGATGCTGATGCGTTGAATGCGATTGCTGCTGAGCCTTCAATTCTTCGTGAAGCAAGGTGTCCTCTTGTAATTACACCTCATCCAGGCGAAGCAGCACGCTTGCTAGGGATCACAGTTCCTGAGGTAGAATCCGACCGAGCTTCTGCAGCAATGCGTTTACGCGAGCTAACCGGAGCTATTGTAATTCTTAAGGGTGCTCGCACATTGATTTGTGGCGATGAATTGCATATGCTTACAAATGGCAATCCGGCAATGGCTGCAGGTGGAGGAATGGGCGATGTTCTAGCAGGTGTATGTGGTGCATATCTTGCACGCACACCTAATGCAGTGGAGACAGCTGCTTGTGCTGCTGCATGGGCTCATGCTTATGCAGGCGATTTACTTCACTGGCATCGCCCTCATGCTCCTGTCCGTGCTAGCGAACTGGCCAATTTAATTTAAAATTTAATCAAATTAAGGATGTATATGAAAGAAATTAAGCTTAATGAATTTGCAAAGCTAGAATGCTTTGTTGACGATTATTCTCAATCCCAGCCACCTGCACCAGCATTGCTTATCCTTCCTGGCGGTGGTTATGGTTGCATTTGCTATGCAACAGAGGGTGGTCCAATGGTAGATCGCTTTTCTAAGCTTGGCTTACGTTGCTTTGTGCTTCATTATCGTGTTGGCGAGAATCAGACTTATCCGGATGCTCTTCGTGATGGCGTAGAAGCAATTCAGCTTATTCGCAAAAATGCAAAGGAGTGGGGCGTAATTCCAGATAATCTTGCAGTGATTGGCTTCTCTGCTGGTGGCCATCTTTCCGCAGCACTTGGTACGCTTTGCACAAAGCTTCCTCGTGAATTTTTGACAGATGATGCCACAACACCATATATTCCAAATGCAATGCTTCTCTCATTCCCAGTTCTTTCTGGTACAGAGATTGGTCATATTGGCTCAATGAAAAACTTCTTTCATAAGAATGAATTAACACAAGAGGATCGTGATTTGTTTTCTTTGGAGAAGCAAATTACAGATTTAACACCTCCTGCTTTCTTGTGGGCAACTGTAGAAGATCAGGTTGTTCCTTTTGAGAATTCTGTTTTATTCCATAATGCAATGGTGAAGGCAAAACGTACTGCAGAAATGCACATTTTCCCTGCAGGTGTTCATGGTATGCAATTTGGTTATGGACGCAATGACATTGCTCGTTGGCCAGAACAAGCTGTAACCTTCCTTAAGGATTCTTGCGGATTTAAGTTCCCATCAAATGAGCCTAAAAAGAGATTTGTTCTTTCATTTGATGATGCTGTAGTAAATCATTATACATTTGTAGCTCCAATTCTAAAGAAATATGGATTCAATGCTACATTCTTTGTTTGCAATTTTGATAAAAAATGGCATTCAGAGCATTCATCTGCAAATCTTATGACTCCTGAACAGATTCGTTCATTACATGAGCAAGGCTTTGAAATTGGTAATCACACATATAATCACAATATGGGTACAAAGGAAGAGTGTGAGCGCGAGCTTTCTGCTTTGACTGATTATTTAACACAAACTTGTGGAGTGCCAGAGCCTACATCTTTTGCATATCCAGGTGGCCCTTATTCAGAGGCTATGGTAGAGGTGCTGAAGGAGAAGGGCTATAAGTATGCTCGTACAGCTTCTGATAGCTTTGTTCTTTATAAGCCAGCAGAGGATGATCCACTGCGTGTTCCTGCTTTTAGCGTTTGCTATCAAAATTATTTTAATTATTTTTCTAATGTAAACAAGATATTGCCAAGCATAGATTTTGAAAAGAATGTACCTGTATTTGTATTCCATGGCGTACCAGAGCTAGAGCATCCATGGGTCAATATGGATCCATATCACTTTGAGCATTTTATTGCTTTCCTTGCAGGTAATGGTTATCAGGGAATCGCATTTAAGGATTTATAGGATGAATCAGTTGATTGCTACCACTCACCAATTCTTCCTTTTCGGAATGGGTGACAGGGATAAATTTATTTATAAGGCAGGCAAACTTTTAAAAGTTGATGATGGTGCATGTGCTTATGAATGGGATGTAGTCAGTGAAGAATTTCTTTTTGCTGACTACACCGTAAAGCTTAAGCTTGCTTCAGGGGAAGAGGTCGTGCTATCAGAGAATGAGGAAGGCTTTTATATTAACGATAAATGCATTACATCTTCTCATATTAGCTTGCCAAGCTTTTCTGAATATAAATATGCAAAACATCTACGAATACTTCTACAAGAAGTGCTTTTCAACATAAAGGATGGTAAGCCTTTGCCAAACATCTTTGTGTATGATAAGCCTTGGTATCGTGATGGTGCAATGGTTGGTATGGTATTGAAGCATAGCAATAATTTGCATTTAATAAAAGATTGGGTTTTGAGCATTACTGAGCTTTATGACAGAAATAATAAGGGAAATTGCGAGCCAGATAATCTAGGGCAGCTTCTTTATATTATTTCTTTAGTTGCAGATAAGTCTCACCCAATGGTGCAGAAGATAATTGATGAAGCAAAACGCATAATGTCAGGTGGTTTGCTTACAGGAACAACAGATTATTCCCATCATGAAATATATTCTACACTTTGGTTAGACTATGCATTGAAACAATTAGGCTTGGATAATTCATTTATAAGCATTCCTCAAGAATTTGATAATTATGCACGAATGTTTTGGATGGATAGGACAAATGTAGAGCGTGCTACAGCTTATGAGAATAGGTATAATGAAAAGTACCCTTATTTATGGTGGGCTGTAAAGCACTTCGAAAATGAGCCGATAGACGAAAAATATTTGGAAATTACCTATCCAATGAGCTGGGAAATTTGTGCGAGTGAAGCCAATTATGAAGGCAGTCGCATTATTTCAGATAGCTATGTAGATAACAGGGTAGGAGCTCCTCATACTTGGCATGCCTCCGAGATGTATCTGTATCTGATTGAGCAAAAAGTGTAGACTGAATTTTGTAAAAATTGGGTAAAGAAAAACTTGTTTACTTAAAGCAGACAATAAATCTTAAATTGTACTACACACGTTTATAAAAGTTTTTTTCGTTATTTTTTAGTGTTTTTATGGTTTAAGATGTAAATTATTCGCTTTATTCTTGACTTTTGGGGGTAAATAAAAGGATAATTTAAGGTAATAGGTTTTAATGTTATATTTTATATAATCATTACATTGTTTGAGATTTAAGAGAAATTATGTTTTCATTGAATGGCCGTAAGGCTTTAGTAACAGGTTCAAGCCGAGGAATCGGGAAGGCAATAGCATTCGCATTAGCACGCGCTGGTGCGCATGTTGTTTTGCATGGTTCAAAGCCTTCTGAGGCTTTGGACAATACCTTGGCATCAGCCAAGTCTGAAGGGCTTTCTGTTTCTATGGTCACGGCTTCAATTTCTTCTTCAGATGAAATCAATGCAATGAAAAAACAGCTAGAGCAGCAAGGTGATACAGATATTGATATTCTTGTTTTGAATGCATCTACTCAGTGCTATATGAAAGTGCATGAATTTGATGCTGCTGTTTTTGAGGATATGTTCAAAACAAACTTGGCTTCAAGTTTCCAGATGATAAATCTTTTTGCTCTATACATGAAAGAAAAAGGATGGGGTAGAATTATCAGTATTGGAAGCGTAAACCAGGATCGTCCAGCAGGGCGTTTGAGTGTTTATGCTGCAACAAAGGCAGCTCAAAAGAATTTGATGAAGACATGTGCTGTTGATTTTGCTCCTTATGGTGTAACCGTAAATACAATTACACCTGGAGTAATTCATACAGATAGAAATGCAGCAACTCTGAAGAATGAGGAATTTACCAAACAGCTATTAGAGAAGATACCTTCAGGCAGATTGGGTTCTGCAGAGGATTGTGCCGGTGCTGCTGTTTTTCTTGCTTCAGATGAAGCATCATATGTTGTGGGGGCAGACATTGTTGTCGCTGGTGGCTTTCAGCCTTAATTAACACTATAAAGATGGATAGAAATATGTCAGAAGAAAAGAAAATGTCAATTGGTGTGTTGAGTGCACTAACAGCAGATGGTAGCGGAATAGACAAGGTTGCAAACTTTGGCTTGAATTGCTGTCAGATTAGCTGCTGGGATATGAGCAAGTGTACTACAGAGATTGCTCTAGCAAATAAAAAGAAGCTAGAGGAGAAGGGTGTACGCATTACAGCATTTTGGGCTGGTGTTCCAGGTCCTCAGTCATGGGATTTTCAGCGTGGTCCAATTACACTAGGTCTAGTTCCTCCTGCATTTCGTTGGGCTCGTATTGAAGCATTGAAGAAGTGGGCAGATTTTGCAGTAGAGATTGGTGCTCCTGCTATAATTACTCATTGCGGTTTCTTGCCAGAGAATATGACAGATGGTGAGGCTGTAAATGTTGCAGAGGCAATCCTAGAGGTAGCAAATTACTGCAAGCGCAAGGGCTTGGAATTTTGGTTTGAGACAGGACAAGAGACTCCTGTAACATTGCTTCGTTATATTGAGCAGGTAGGTACAGGTAACCTAGGTATCAATCTTGATCCTGCAAATCTTCTAATGTATGGCAAGGGTAATCCAATTGATGCTCTTGAGGTATTTGGTAAGTATGTTCGTAACATCCATGCTAAGGATGGCCGCGTACCAAATGATGGCAGATGGCTAGGCCCTGAGGTAAAGGTTGGCACAGGTATGGTGCGTTATCCTGAATTTATTGCTAAGCTAAAGGAAATCGGCTTTACTGGCGAGCTAATTATCGAGCGTGAGATTAGCGAGAAAGAAGGACAGAATCAAGATATTATTGATACTGTTGAATATCTAAAGAAGCTTATCTAACAAAATTTAACAATTTAACATAACTTTTCGTTAACGCTTAACGAGAGTTTAATTACTAAACAAAAATAGGAATAATATAAAATGGCAAACGAAAGCGTATCAACAAAGATGGATGGACCAAAGAAGGTCTATAAGGGTAAGAAACTACGTGTTGCAATCATCGGTTGCGGTGGTATTGCACAGTCACACCTAAAGGCATATCAGAATATCCCAGAGGTAGAGATTGTTGCTGGTGTAGATATCGTAAAGGATCGTCTAGAGGTTATGCGCGATAAGTGGGGCGTACCTGAGGAGAATCTTTTCGGTGCTGACATGAAGACAGGCAAGGTTACTTCTGAGACAGCTTGGATCGAGATGATCAAGAAGGTAAAGCCTGATGCAGTTGACGTTTGCACACCAAATGGTTTGCACATGCAGCCAGTTGTTGATGCATGTAAGGCAGGTTGCCACGCTATGGTTGAGAAGCCAATGGCTATGACACCAGCTGAGTGCGAGAAGATGATTGCTGCAGCAGAGAAATCAAAGGTTAAGCTATCTGTTGGCTTCCAGCAGCGTTATCGCGATGTTTCATTCGCAATGAATAAGGCACGTGACAATGGTGTATTCGGTGATATCTTCTTCGTAAAGGTTAAGGCTCTACGTCGTCGTGGTATTCCAAACTGGGGTGTATTCGGTCAGAAGGAACTTCAGGGAGGTGGCCCTCTAATCGATATCGGCGTACACATGCTAGAAGCAGCTTATGAGTTTATGGGTTGCCCAAAACCAGTTGCAGCTTCTGCTAACGTATGGACATACATGGGTAACAAGGAGTCTGATACTCTATCTACATGGCCTGGTTGGGATTGGAAGACATATACAGTTGAGGACTTTGCAGCTGGTCAGATTCGTTTCGAGAATGGCGCAATCCTACAGATTGAGTCTTCTTTCGCAGCTCACATCAAGGAAGATATCCATGACTGGGAGGCAGTTGGTACTAAGGGTGGTTGCAAGTGGAGCTCAGCTGAGATCTACACAGACTACAATGGTCTAATGGTTAATACACAGCCTAACTACACAGGTAAGAATGACTGGGATACAATCTTCACTCGTAAGCTTCAGAACTGGGTTAACGGTTGCTTGAAGGGTACAGAGCTAGATGCTTCTGGTTATGACGGCCTAGCAGTACAGAAGATGCTTGATGGTATCTATCGTTCTGCAGCAGCTGGTAAGGAAGTTACAATTAAGTAATTTCTTGCTTACTAAAGCATAAATAATAAAAATGGCGATGCTAATTCTGTTAGTGTCGCCTTTTTTTTGAATTTGATCAGGTATGCATGGTTGAAAAATATGTCAAAAGGTGAGTCTGTAAATTTCTTGATTGTGTTTGTATTGCGATAATTACACAATAATATTTGTGTATGATTCTAATTGCGTAGTTTTAAGAAAATCAGCAAAACAAACAATGGACTTTTTTACGCCAATTTTGATATAATTAAAGAAATTCTTGTTAAAATAAAGGGGATATTACTATGAAGACACCACCACTGATTACAGACGATTTTATTCTACAAACTCCAGAAGCTCGCACTCTATATCATGAGTATGCAGAAAACCAGCCAATTATTGACTATCACTGTCATTTGTCTCCTAAAGAGGTAGCAGATGATATTCGTTGGGAAAATATCGCTCAGCCATGGCTAGGCGGTGATCACTATAAGTGGCGTGCAATGCGTTCTAACGGCATTGAAGAGCGTTTCTGTACAGGTGATGCTTCTGATTGGGAGAAGTTTGAGAAGTTTGCTGGTGCAATGCCATATATGCTACGTAACCCAATGTATCATTGGTCTCACTTGGAGCTTGCTCGCTATTTTGATATCAATGATTTGCTTCTTTCAGACAAGACAGCAAAGGAAGTTTGGGAGCGTACAGCAGCAAAGCTTGCTGAGCCAGATTTTTCTGCTCGTGGTTTAATGAAGAAGAGCAATGTAAAGGTTGTTTGCACAACAGATGATCCAACAGATTCTCTTGAATATCATGCTCAGATTGCTGCAGATAAGAGCTTTGATGTAAAGGTACTTCCAGCTTGGCGCCCAGATAAAGGACTTCAAATTGAGAATAATGAAGCATGGAATGTATGGGTTGATAAGCTTTCTGCTGCTGCAGGTATGGACATTACTACACTTGATGATTTTATTAACGCATTACAGAAGCGTCATGATTTCTTTGATTCTATGGGTTGTAAGCTATCTGACTATGGCTTATCCACTGTATATGCAGAGAAGTATACTGAAAGCGAAATCAAGGCAATCTTTGCTAAAGCACGTGGTAAGACTGCATGTGATGAAAAGGAAGTTTTGCAATTTAAGTCATTTATGCTTCACACATGCGGAAAGATGGACGCAAAGTCTGATTGGACATGGCAGATTCATTATAATGCATTGCGTAATAACAATACAAAGATGTTCCGCATGCTAGGTCCTGATACTGGCTTTGATAGCATTGGTGACTGGCCAATTGCAGAAGGTCTTTCAAAGCTACTTGATGGTTTGGAGCTAGAGGATAGCCTACCACGTACAATCGTTTATACACTAAATCCACGCGATAATGAACTTCTAGGTGCAATGATTGGTAACTTCCAATCTGCTCCTACACCAAGCAAGATGCAGTTTGGCAGTGGCTGGTGGTTCAATGATCAGATGGATGGTATGACTCGTCATATTGAGGCTCTTTCTCAGCTTGGTATGCTAAGTCGCTTTGTTGGTATGCTAACAGATAGCCGTTCATTCTTGAGCTATACTCGTCATGAATATTTCCGCCGTATTCTATGTAATATTCTTGGTAATGATATGGCAAAGGGAATTATCCCTCATGATTTTGAGCTAGTAGGTCGCATGGTGGCAGATATTAGCTATAATAATGCGAAGAACTACTTTAAGTTCTAAACCATAAAGGGATAGCATTTAGCTATTACAAAAATAAGACGTATTTCTTACGAATGCGTCTTATTTTTTTTATTTGATTTTGTGGGGTGTAATTTGAAATTTATTTTGTTGATTTACATGGCAAATAAATAGTAAAATTAATGCTGAATTATGAATGCAATTGATGTTAAAGATTTAAATAAGAAATTTGGTTCAAAAGAAGCCTTAAAAAATGTCTCTTTTTCTGTGAAACAAGGGGAGCGTGTTGCTATTGTTGGACAGAATGGAGCAGGTAAGACTACACTTTTGCGTATACTTTCAACATATTTGCCAGCTAATTCAGGTACCGTTCAAGTACTTGGATTTGATGCAGTAAAGGAT
Organism: Kiritimatiellia bacterium; assembly: GCA_017648065.1. GTDB lineage: Bacteria > Verrucomicrobiota > Kiritimatiellia > RFP12 > UBA3636 > RGIG990. Next base: position 17,143 of record JAGCJJ010000018.1, read on the forward strand.
GCTCTTCAAATTAGAAGTAATATTGGATATCTACCTGAAGCTGTGCCATTATATGAAGAAATGCGTGTGTTCGAATATCTTAAGTTTAAATGCAAGTTAAGGCATATGCCTACACCAACACGCCGTAGACGCCTTCATGAAGTTATTTCTTGCTGTGATTTGGTTGCATGCACAAACTCTACAATATCTTCGCTTTCTCAAGGAATTAAGCAGAGAGTTGGCCTGGCGGATGCTATTGTTCATGAACCTCATCTATTGATGATTGATTCCCTTTTCTCTAATTGCGATCCTTATCAAATAGAGTCTTTTTCTAAGCTATTGCTTAAGAATGAGGTTCTAGGTTCTGCTACGCTCTTGTTCTCTTCTCATAATCGAGAAGTTATTTCGTCTATTGCTACAAGAGTTATTTTTCTTAATCATGGTGAGATTGTTGCAGATACAACAGATGTAGAGCAGTTAAAACAACATACACTTTCTGAGTTGTTTAATAAATGGATTAGACAGAAAGATGCTTCTGAAGAGTAAAAGAAGTATTGAATTTTAAGTTGTTGGTTTTTAATTATGAGTATTGCTAGAATTATTTGGAAAAGAGAATGCAAGGCGGCTCTTCGTTCGCCTGTGGCATGGTGTGTATTTGCCGGCTTCACTTCTTTAGTTAGCTTATTGTTTGTTGCTGCACTTCGTGCTGGTGATAATACATTTGAACATTTGCCAGCTATGTTTTGCATTCAAGTGTATTTGTGCTTGTGTATTCCAGTTTCTCTTTTTACTATGCGGCTTTTTTCAGAAGAAAAGACCAATGGTACAATCGAGATGCTGATGACTGCACCAGTTCGTGATGTTGATGTAGTGATGGGTAAATTTTTCTCTGCATATACGCTTGTTGCTCTTTCTATTGGTGCAAGTTTTATTGCATTCCCTCTATATACTAATTTGGCAAATCCACCACCTGCATTTAGTCAAGATTCTCTTTATGGAGGAATCATCTCTGTTTTGTTAGTAGCTGCTATGTGGTGTGCGATAGGTACATTTATTTCATTGTTGAGTCGTCACCAATCAGTTTCAGCTGCTGCTACGCTTGTTATCGTGCTATCTTCTGCTGTCGCATTTACTGGTAATGTGCCAGGTTTTGAATTTATAGGTATTTTTGAGACAATCGATTTTGCAGATGTTGCTCGTGGAACTTTAGACTCTCGTATGCTTTGTGGAGTTGTATCTATTTTAATTTTCTTTTTGTTTTGCTCTGTTCGTTTATTAGAGTCAAGACGCTGGTGTAATGCAATGCATCGCTAATCAGTAGTTGATTTGTCTTGAGCTATATTGAGTAATTAAAAAATCAAGAATAGAAGAAATTTAATTATGGTAAAGAAAAAGATTTTAGTAGCAATCATTATCTCGCTTGCTCTTATTGGCTTAATCAGTTTTATTATTGTTGGGGTGTCTGCTTCTGTAGATGCAGATAAAGCTTGTGACAATAAGTTAAAAATAGAAGAAATAAACCGAGTTCCAAAATCTCCCTCGGTAATTTGTTTGTCACCAAGTTTTGTGGAAATCATGTATAGAATTAATTGTGAAGACCACATTATGGCTGTTACTGACGGATGTGATTTTCCTTCAGATGCAAAAAATCTTCCTAATTTGGGCTCTTCAATAAATCTTGATTGGAAGCTTATCGAGCAATTGCCAATTGATATTGTGATGCTTACACCTGCTCATACAATTGAGCATGTTCAGTCTAGAAAATTGGGCAAGAAGGTTATCGTTGGAGAAGTTGCTTCATTGGATTCTATCATAAATACAATGTGGAAGGTCGGAGTGCAATTTAACAAGTCTGATTTGGTAGAGCAATGGGTAATGGATTTGGATTTGTCTCTAACCGTATTAAAAAAGAAAGCTGCTCTACGTGATGCACGTGGAGAGTCAGCGCCAAGAGTTCTTTTTGTGTTAGATCATTCTCCTGATTTTTCAGGAAAGATATTAGTTGCTGGTTCAAAGCTTTTTTACAATGATGTTATTGTAAAAGCAGGTGGAAAGAATGCATATCAAGGTGCTGTTGAAACATTTGCTATGTCATTTGATGAACTTGTTGCTTTAAAACCTGATATTGTAATTGATGTTGTTTCTCCAGTAGATTTGGCTCAACGCTCTGATTGCGAGTCTAAAATAAAGACAACATGGGTAGAACGCTTTTCTAATTATGATAATTTAGATAAGATACCTAAAGTTGTTGTATTCTCAGAAACTTGGGCTCGCCGCCCAGGTCCTAGAGTTGTTGAACTGATTAACAATGTAGGAAAGATTGTTTTTGAATGATAATCGATTTCCATACACATTGCTTTCCAGATACTATTGCAGAAAAGGCCGTTTCATTAGTTGCTCAGAAGGGTGGTGTAATACCTGCCTCAGATGGTACTATTGCTGGATTATTATCATCAATGAAGGAAAATGGGGTAGATTATTCTGTAATTTTGCAAATAGCTACAAAGCCTACACAAAACCATACTGTTAATTCATGGGCAATTGCACGGACAGAGCCTGGAATTATCCCATTTGGAAGTGTTCATCCACGCAGTGAAGATTGGGAATTTGAACTAGAGCGATTGGCAGAAGCAGGTATAAAAGGAATTAAACTTCATCCTGAGTATCAAGGTTTTTATGTTGATGATCCAATAATGTTTCCTATTTATAAAAAAATAGATGAACTTGGATTTATTGCTGTATTTCATGCTGGAGAGGACCCTGGATATCCTCCTCCTGTACATCTGACACCTGAACGAGTTCTGCGTGTGGCAGATATATTGCCACAAAATCGTACTGTGCTGGCTCATATGGGGTCGCGTGGTTATTTGGACGATGTTGCTCGTTTGCTAAAGGATACTGATTTCTATTATGATACAGCTTTTTGCTATGAAGAGCATGATCCAAATCAAATGGTCGATATTATTTTAGAGCATGGCTATGAGAAAATTCTTATGGCAAGCGATTCTCCTTGGGATTCGCAAGCTAATGGTATATCTACTATTAATAGATTGCCTCTTTCGGAAGAGCAGAGGAAGGCCATACTTGGTGAAAATGCAATGCGATTATTAAGTCTTTAGCAGAATTAAGTAATTAGGGTAGCATTGCATAATTTGAGCTTATATATTGTATAACTCAATTTAAGTTTTTTCTGTTAATAACCTGTTAATAACTATGTTAATAGGTTGTTTATATCCTTATAATTCTTTTTTCTTGTTAATAACTCCCATTTTTGAGATTATAACATTGATTTTAAGAGATATAAGCTACCGCTGAATAAATATTTCAGCAACTATAAGTGTTTTAGGAATTTTATGAACAATACTGAATTAGATGGGTTTTGGAAATTAGCCTGTTTTGAAATAAAAGCAAAGGTTGGCGATGATGTATTTCAACGCCATATTGAACCTTTAAAGCTTTTAGGTCTGTCTGATAACGGAATCGTTTCTATAGAAACAGATAATAATTTTTCAAAGAATTTTGTTTCTAATAATTATTTGGGAATTATTGAAGATGCGCTACATCGCGCATTAGGTACACAATTTTCTTCTGTCGAGCTTTCTGTTGCAGTTACACAAGAAATACTTCCAGAAGTTATTATAGAAGAAACAGCACCTCAAAAAGTATCAACTCCTCAAGTAATTCAATCTAAGGAGTTAGGTTTCCCATTAAACGAGAACTATTGCTTCAAAGATTTTATTGTTGGTCCATCCAACAGCTTTGCTGCAGCTGCTGCACGTGCAGTATCTGAAAACCCTGGTTGCTCTTATAATCCATTGTTTATTTATGGAGATACAGGTTTAGGAAAAACACACCTCATGCAAGCAATTGGTCATGAGGCTCTTAAGAAAAATCCAAACGTAGTTGTTTGCTATACAACAACAGAAGCTCTTCTTAACGATTTCGTTGAATCTATTCAAAAAGGTCAAGCTGGCTCAATGTCATTCCGACAGCGCTATAGAAGTGTTGATATTCTTCTTATCGACGATATTCACTTCATGGCAGGTAAGACAGCTCTTCAAGAAGAGTTCTTTAATATGTTTAACGATTTGACTGCCAGAAAGAAGCAGATTGTTATGACAAGTGATCGTCCTCCACAGGAAATCCATAGCCTTGAGGAGCGCCTTGTTTCTCGCTTCCAAGCTGGTTTGATTACTTCTGTTGAATCACCTGCATTTGAGACTCGTTTGGCAATTATTCGCTATAAAGTAAGCAATAGTAATTTGAGGGTGCCAATTTCTGATCAGATTCTTCAATTTATAGCAGAAAATGTAAAGTCAAATGTCCGTCAGCTTGAAGGAGCACTAAAGCGTGTAACAATTTTTGCTGAGTCATTTACAGTGGGTACAGAGCCAACACTTGATGATGTCCGTAATTTGATTAAGGATATGCTTGAAGAGGAAATTCAGCCAGACTTATCATTCGGTCATATTCAAAAGGTTGTAGCAGAATTTTATAATATAACTGTAGCCGATATTATGAGTAAGGAGCGTAGCCAGAATATCGCTCTTCCAAGACAAATGGCTATGTTTATATGTCGCAAACTAACAAAGGGATCATTGCCAGAGATTTCTCGTTCTTTTGATAAGACACATGCTACTGTTTTGCATGGTTGTAGAACAATTATGAACCGTATGGAGCAAGATGCTATTCTTAAGCGTCAAGCTGAGTCTATAGCTCAATCACTAGGCAGAAGCCCTGAAGAGCTATATTTGGCAGTAGATTAAAAACAATTTTGGGTTATTATTCCTTGGGCATCGTCAGCATTCAGTTGGCGGTGCCCTTCTTTTTTGTTGGAATGTTTTTCCCCTCTATACAACCTAATGTTGAGAATATAATTGAATTTAATAATTAACTTTGTATAGAGATAATCCGCGGGCAGGAGCTGTCTCAACTATTGCAGTACGCTCTTTGGAGTCCATTATTACTTGAACAAAATCTGGTTCAAATTTACCTTCTCCGACAGATATTAGTACTCCGGAAAGACTACGTACCATTTTGTATAGGAACCCATTACCAGTAAAGCGTAGCTCCAATATTGGCCCATCTTTCACAAAATCAATAGAGTAGACATGACGGACTGTAGTTTCTACCTCGCGGTTAGGATTAGCGGTAAATGCAGCAAAATCATGCTCTCCAATGAGGATAGCTGCTGCCTGCTTCATTTTATCAATATTTAGAGGTTTTCCTACATGAGCACATGTGCGCAAGAGCATTGGATGCATTATTTCTGCATTGTAGATGCGATATCGATATTCTTTGCTATGCGCTGTACGTCTGGCATGAAAGTTGTTGTCTACGCGTTTAATTTCAAGAATACGTACATCATATGGCAACCAACGATTAAGTGCTCTACATAGCTGAGTGCATGGCATATCTCTATTTAAATCAAAATGTGCCACTTGACCATAAGCATGAACACCAGCATCTGTTCTGCCACTTCCATGGATAACAATTTCAGCACCTTCTGGGGCGAGTTTACGCACAGCTTCCTCGATAGTTTCTTGCACAGTTCTAAGTCCTGGCTGCTTTTGCCAGCCCTTAAAGTCTGTTCCATCGTAGGCTATTATTGCGCAGTAACGTGGCACTGTGAGTGGCTGTATGTCGTCCATATATATCCTAAAATTTGGGATTTCTAATAATGATATTTTATTAAGATGGTGTAAATGCTGGTCTGATATTATCTTTGAGATTTGCTTAAACTAATCAAAATTAAATTTATTTCTTAGGACCAGCCATGCGTAGATATGGAAGATAACTTTTTGTATAAGTTATTGTAGAGATAATAGTTAATGCAAGGAATA
>JAGCJJ010000019.1 GCA_017648065.1 Kiritimatiellia bacterium
GTTCATCAGCAGTTGCTGTTTATGATGGAAAAATGATTAACTGTACAATTGTTGGAAATGTTGGCCGTCGTGCAGGTGGCGTTAATGTTATACGTTCAAACGGCAGTGTAATCAATTGTGTTTCTGTTGGTAATGAATTATTGGTGGAAACAGATATTGTAAAACAGGGAATTGATTTCCATGGTAAGATTGATTCCTTCAAGAATTGTGTAGGCTCAACATTAACATTAGTAGCAGAGGGTGAGGATGCTGTCCAATTTACTGATCCAAATTCTACATTAGTTGCAGATTACACAAGTTTATTTGTCAATTATGCACAAGGTGATTTTCGTCCAAATGCTGGCTCAATACTAGTTGATGCTGGTTCAACAACAGATTTACCTGTTTCTATCTTAGACCTAAAGGGTAAAGAACGCATAATTGGAAATGCTATTGATATTGGCGCTTATGAAATCAGTCTAAATAGCACATTGATTATCATCAAGTAAAAGATATTTAATTTTACTAGATATTTTATATTTGTGTGCAGTACGTCCCCGTGCTGCATTACTAGTGAATAGATAATAGTGAATAACGAATAATTAAGGTAAAAATACAAATAACTCTGGGGTGCAGTACGTCCCCGTGCTGCACAACTGTTTAAATCTTACCGCATATATTGCTCTGCAATGCTTCATATGCCGTAGGCATGCTTCATGGTGCTATGCACCGCTTCATAGCGCTTGCGCTGCTTCATCTAAATTCGGAGACGAATTAAGCCTCGTCTTGCACAGAGTTTAATGCTTACGCGAGCGCGTTGCGCCAGAGCCTCATCTGAGTACGCCACGCAAAATGCAACGCATTTTTGCTGGCACGTTATGAAAGGACTGGAGGAGCGCTTCTCTGTTGTTCAGCGCACCTCCAGCAACCGAAGAATAAAAGGTTTATTTCTAATATTATATTAAATTAAATCTGATTTTTTATCTAAAGTAAACCGATTATACTTCAGTTGCGAGAGGTGCATGAGCAATCGCGACATGCTCCTCTCGCTTTCCCGAAACGCGCGAGCCAAGCGATAGCTTAGGCGTGGCGTACTCGCCAAAGGTTTTGGCGTGCTTTGCGCGCACGCATTGCGTAAAAATCTTAATCTATTAGACGAGAGACACGGACATTAGACCAAAAGACGATTAGACATTGAACAGACAATAAGACTCTTAGACGATCAGACATTTTTATTAAATCCCACCACATATATTGCTTTGCACTGCTTCATATGCCGTAGGCATGCTTCATGGTGCTTTGCACTGCTTCATAGCGCTCTGCGCTGCTTCATCTAAATTCGGACACGAATTTAGACCCAATGGCATGCTTCATATGCTTTGCACCGCTTCATAGCGCTTGCGCTGCTTCATCTTTTATGGCGCATCGCCATAAAAGAAATAAAAAGGCTGCAAGGTTTTACCCTCACAGCCTTTTCAAGACATTGTTAATGTGTTTTGATATAACTATTATCTAATAATAATTGCGGTTGGACCAGATATAACACCATAGCGTAGGATGAATACACCAGTTCCACCAAAGCCACCTGTTACCGTAGAGCTAGCAGATCTACCTCCGCCACCACCGCCTGAGCCTGTTCCATCCAGACCATTATGACCTCTCAATCGTCTATAGTTAGTAAAAGCACATTCACCATCTCCACCGACACCAGAGCCACCTAAGCCCTTAGCTCCATTAGTTCCTGCGTTAGATGAAAATCCTGCTCCGCCACCACCTGCGTAATAACGTAGTTCACCAGTAATATCAAATGCTAGACCCTCACCACCATTACCGATGCAAGAGATATCAGAGCCAGCAGTTGCTGATGTTCCTGCAGAACCAGCACCTCCGCCACCACCAGCAGTATAAGCATTTGCAACATTTAAAACACCACTACCGCCGTTATTACCTTGTGGATTACCTTGAGGGTCAAGCAATGCCTCTCCACCAAGAGCATTTGAGGAGCCGCCGCCACCACTACCACCGGCTTTACCTATTTGAGTAGTCTTATTTCCATAATTGCCGCCACCGCCGCCGCCAAAGGCAACAAGCTTAATTGATTCATCTGCATTTACAAGTATAGTGTCTCCACCATTTTCGCCATTAGTGTCTCCACCTGCTCCAACAGTTACATCATAAATTCCTTTAGGGAGCAATATCGTATCAATATGAATGAGACCACCTGCTCCACCGCCACCGCCAGTTGGGGCACCACCAGCACCGCCACCACCTACAAGAAGTAGCTCCGCCTTTACTGGGCTATTTATCTCTAATTGACCACTACCTCTAAATTCATGAATAAAGTATGTGGTATTTGCTTCCTTTTCCTCTATGGATGAAACATTGCCACCAAATGCATGTGCACTAGTACGATTATCATTAACCTCTTCTGCAGTATCAAGCTTAGAAACCAAAAGGATAACTACACCATCGGCACCATGGGTAGATTCGAACAAACTTCCTCCAGCATTCCATCCCGCACCACCACCGCCACCACCACAATTTGGTGTTGGACTAGTAGGAGCGGTGAATGCACCATCATATAAACCAGCTCCGCGACCACCATTACCTAGGCCACCTAAACCACCATGCTTAAAGTTTGAGCGACGAACACCGCCACCGCCGCCATCACCATAGGAAATTGCTACGCCTGTAATATCAGAAACAACACCTGGTCCTCCATCACCAGCTCGCTCATAATTTCCAAACTCATCCTGAGTTGCGTCATTATTATTTTGGGTATTAAGAATTTGTGAATCCCCACCAGGGCCTGCTGCACCAGCACCGCCGCCGCCACCGCCACAGCCTAAGCCGCTAGAACCATAATTTGTAGCATCTCCACCTTTAAATGCTCCATCAACTCCAGGTTCAGTTCCAGTAACTACATAAGGTGAGCCTTGCTTACCAGCACCACCACCACCATTACCAAATACTTCTGGATTTTCAGGACGCCAACGACCATCATTATTATTGAAAGCTAAACCACCACCTCCGCCATATGTATAAATATTTATTGATGAGCCTTTGAATGAAGACGGGAAACCATCGTGTCCACGAGACTGCGGATCTCCTTTATTGCTTCTAAAGCCACCATAACCAACGACTGCAGTATAAGCATCATCATGCTTCAAAATGGTAGGCTCTGTAGGAATCCAATCTATTGCTTGGCCACCAGCACCACCACCCATTCCGCCGCCACCGCCGCCAGCAACAACAAGAATTCTATGTAGCTTAACGTCCTCATCAACCGTAAGCGTTCCATCAGATGTTATTTTGACAATATTTACGCCATCTAACGTTGGATGTGGCTCTTCAGTATATTTACCTGTATATGAAACATAGCTATCAGCAAATGCTGTAAATGCAGATAATGCTAATGCGCAAGTTAAAATTTTAGGGGTTTTCATTAGTTAATTCCTTTTACAAAAAGTATCACTTATTTATTTAAATAAGTATATAATAAATGGTGTTTTATGTCAACCTGTACACGTATGCTAGCGTGATGGAAAAATGAAACCACGAAAAGCAGTCATGTATTCCGTCAATCCTGTTAAAGCATAGCACAATTATGAATTATGTTGCTAAGCCATTTTGCTTAGCATGTCGAGTGTGACCTCTGTATGGGTAGAATTGCCAGATTTTACTGCACGAAATGCTTCTAGCATAAGCTCTGCCATGCGATGTACTTCATTGCCAGAACTGCCTGCTATGTGAGGTGTAATTAAAACATTTCCCATTTGATAAAATTCATGATTATCATTAGGCGGTTCCTCAGGATCTGTAACATCTAATACAGCAAATCGAGATGGCTTTTCTTTTAGTGCCTCAATAAGCCCATCTACATCAACTTGTGCACCACGTCCTGTATTGATAAATACAGCATTGTCTTTCATCAATGAGAAGTGATTGTAGTTTAATAGTTTTTGTGTAGTTGGCAGATTTGCAATATGATTTGAAATGGTTTGACAAGTGGAGAAAATTTCTTCCAGACTTGCTTTTTGTACATTTAATTCTCTTGCTGCTTCGTCAGAAAGATATGGGTCGTACACTTTGATAATAGAAGTGGTGGTTTGATGCAGTTTTTCAATGACGCGTCTGCCAATTTGACCAACACCTAGTATGCCAATTGTTGTTTTATAATTGCCTGGCAATGCTTTTGTTTCTTCTCTTGATTCAAAATAGCCGGCTTTTGAGTTTACTTTGTTAATCGTATGAAAGAATCCTTTATTGGCAAGAATGATTTGTGCTAATGTGTACTCTGCCACAGGAACTGCATTTGCACTCCATGCACTGAAGATACGTACATTCCTTTCAAAGAATGGTTTAGCAAAATATTGCACGGAGCCAGCTGCATAGAATACATATTTTAGATTAGGGAAGTGGTGCGCTATTTGTTCTACACTTAAACGAGGTATGTCCCAACTGGCAAAGATTGCTTCTGTGTCTGCGTAAATATCATTGTTAAGTGCTTTTTCTGTGAGAACAGTTGTATCAAGAAATGCTTCTGCCTTTAGTGCTTCAATAACATCGTTTGGATATACTTGTCCTATTATTGATGGTGTATTACAAAGAAAAATGTTTTTCATTGTATTAATCCTTACATCATTAGAAGTTGCTTACTGAATTCGTGCTGCGGATGGGCAAAGATTGTCTCTGTTGCGCCTTGTTCTACAATGAAACCATCTTTCATTACCGCTACTTGGTCAGCAATGCGCTTTACAAGAGAAATATCATGCGTGATGAAAATGTATGTAATATCTCGTGCAGCTTGTAGCTCCATCAATAGATTTATTACTTGAGCTTGAACTGATACATCAAGCGCAGATACTGGTTCATCGCAGATGATAATCTCAGGCTTCATTGCAATGGCTCGTGCAATAGAGATTCGCTGAAGCTGACCGCCAGAAAATTCATTTGGATAGCGATGAAGTGCATCCTCAGGCAAACCTACAGCACGTAATAAATCCAAAGCATACTCTTCACGGTTGCTCTTGGTAATCAGCTTGTGAGCAAGAGGTCCCTCTGTAAGAATGTTCATTATGGACATTCTTGGGTTCAGCGAAGAGAATGGATTTTGGAAAATCATCAGAATTGCACGATGTTCTTCCTTGCTTCGCTTTGGGCTCAGTGCTATGTTGTTCAGATATAGAGCACCATTATCAGGAGGAAGCAAGCCTGCAATCACGCGAGACAGGGTTGTCTTTCCACAACCTGATTCTCCAACTATTGCAAAGGTTTCTCCGCGTTTTACATCAAATGTTACATCATTTACAGCCTTAACATGCTTAAATGATTTAGAAATGGAGCGAACGGAAAGTATTGGCTCTTCAGTATTGGATTTTTCATCAGATGCCTGAGCGTCTGTTGCCTTAGATGAAAGGCGTGTCTTATCTGCTGAGCAAATTGTTTGAGAGCAACGGCAAAGGTGTGAAGCATTGCTTGAAGAGAATGCTTCAAGAACAGGATGCGATTGTGAGCATGCATCTGTAGCAAAGCGACAGCGTGGGGCGAATCGACATCCCTCAGGGTATGAGGTTGGAGATGGAACAACGCCTGGAATTGTTGCGAGCCTTTCTCCACGTGCACCACTTGAAGGCATTGCATCAAGCAATGCTTTTGTGTAAGGATGGCGTGGATTAGAGAAAATGTCTTCTGCTGTGCCTGATTCAACAATTTCGCCTGCATACATGATAATAAGCTTGTTGCAGAGCTCTTTAACGATTGAAATATTATGAGTAATGAGAAGCATAGCAGTTTCTTCCTGCTTTGCATTTTTCATTAGCTCAAGTATTTGGCGTTGGATTGTTACATCAAGAGCAGTAGTAGGCTCATCAGCGATAATGAGCTTTGGCTCAAGAAGCAGGGTGGAAGCAATCATTGCACGCTGCTGCTGTCCACCGGAAAGCTGGAATGGATATGCATTTAAGCAACGCTCTGGGAGCCCGCATTTCTCTAGCATTATCTTTGCTTTTCCCAGAGCTTCATCTTTGGAAATCTTTTGGTGCAGGCGTAAGCCTTCAATTAGCTGGTTGCCAATTTTGTGTAGTGGAGAAAGTGCTGTCATTGGGTCTTGAAAAACAACACCTATTTCAGCACCACGAAGCTTTCTAAGCTCTTCATTAGAGATTGTTGTAAGTTCATTGCCATCAAATGAGATTGTTCCGGCTACGCGTCTGCTTGGAGGGGTAGGAACAAGACGTGGAATGCTCATCGCTGTAACAGATTTGCCACAGCCAGACTCACCGACAATGCCTAGAATGTCGCCTTTCTCAACAGAGAATGAAACCTCATCAACTGCATGTGCTTCACCTGCTGGAGTATCAAAATAGACCTTTAAGCCATTAACTTCTAATAGTGCCATAGCTTACTCCATTCGTGAATATGGTTTAGGATCAAGTGCATCACGTAAGCCTTCACCTATAAATACGCCAAGAAGCATTACAATGAATAATGCAAGTGATGGATAAAGAATGAGCCACCAAGCATTGCGAAATGCTTGAGCTTGTTGCAATAATGCACCCCAACTTGCTGCTGTATCAGGCATGCCAAAGCCTAAATAGTCAAGCATTGCAAGTGCTCCCACAGCACCAACAAGAGCGAATGGCAAAAGAGTAATTAGTGGAGTGAGTGCATTTGGTAAAATATGACGGAACATAATTCTGGTTTTTGATAAACCTTGGCAGCGTGCTGCATCAACAAATTCTCTTCCACGAAGGCGAAGAAATTCAGCGCGTACATATGCGGCCGTTCCAGCCCAATTAAAGATTGCATAGCAAAATAGCAGCAAACCAAAGCTGCGTCCCAATGTGTTGCCTAAAAGAATAATGATATAGATAAAAGGCAAGGCGCACCAGATTTCTGTCAGGCGCTGTCCTGTAATATCCACCCATCCTGCAAAATAGCCTTGGATTGCACCTGCAATTATGCCGATAAACATTGTTGAGATTACCAGAACAATGCCAAAGGTTAGTGCAGTGCGCATGCCATAGATTATTCTTGCGAGGACATCGCGTCCAGCTGCATCAAAGCCGAATGGATGTCCAGAAATAGGTCTGAATGGCCATGTTACGCTTTCCAAACTTGCACTTAGCTGTGCAATTGGTGTGCCAGCATCATTAGTGACGATAATTGGGGCAACATAGTGCCCATCAATTGTTTGCTTTAGCGCAGAAATAAGCTCTTGTTGTTTCTCTTCTGAAAGATATTTACTTAGAGCATGTTTTTTTATAATGTCAGCAGCATTGTTTAATGATTGGTTAAAATAAATGAAATCAGATGAGATTGGTGAATTACGAGTAATTATCACGCTATATGAATCAGGAGCAACTTTTCTTGAGGAGAAAGAAGGAATTAAGAGCTCTGTAGCATTGTCCAGCTCAATAGAAAGCTCGTTATGAGGTTTGTTTGATTTACGAGCAGAAGTAGCAACCTCAAGCTTTTCATAAGGAATAGAGGATAGTTCTTTTGCGAGAGCATTTGTATTTCCTGTAGCAAAGATCAGCTCATTATTGAAGTTGATTTTTGCATAAGCAGAATTATAAAGAGGTTTTACCTCAAGTATGCATCTGCAATGCTTTTTTAAGTCTTCAGCAGAGAAAATAGTGTCAGCACTGGCTTTATGGATAGGATATATCGCCCATGAATTTTGTGGCAGGGTGGTATAGTCAGTTGCCCGAGTATGCTTGCCATTGCTCCAGAGTTGATCCTCAGTATATGTTTTGTAAGCAGGGAAAAATATGCCATTGCCAGTTTTTAGGATGATAGGTTTATCATTACACAAAACTTCAGCAAACAGGCTAATAACATACAATAGCACGAGTAGGCATAGGGAGACCATGCCACGACGATGCTTGCGGAATTTATCCCATCCGCGATTTCTAATTTTCTTAGCCTTATTCATTATTTGTTTGTAAATTTGATTCGTGGGTCAATTATTACATAGCAAAGATCGGAAAGAACTTGCCCTAACAGACCTAAAATAGAGGTAAGCGACAGAATGCCCATAAATACAGGGTAATCGCGAGTTTCGATTGCTTCAAGAGAAAGAAGCCCCATACCAGGAATTTCAAAAACCTTTTCAATGACAACAGAGCCAGCAAACATAATGGTTAAAATGCCACCAAAGCCAGTTGCAATAGGAATTAAGGCATTACGTAGAGCGTGCTTCCAAACAGCGTAGCGACGTGTAGCTCCTTTGGATAGAACTGTGCGGATATAATCACTGCTGAGCTGATCCAAAAGAGAGTTTTTCATAAGAATTGTCAATACAGCAAAGCTGCCGATTATATAGCATAGGACTGGTAAAAACATGTGTGCAGCTCTATCTTTGATAAGAGCAAAGCCTGTCAGTGATGCTGCATTATCTGATTCAAAGCCACCGAGAGGTAAAATATCAAACATTGTATCTACCGTACCACAGAAGATAAGCTTCAGGAGCATACCAAAAGCAAAGGCAGGGATAGCATATCCAATAAAGACTATTACTGATGAAGCAAGGTCAAATGCAGTGCCGTGGCGAAGTGCTTTTGCAATGCCCAAAGGAATACAAATCAGGTAACTAAGAACAAAGCCTGTGATACCGAACCATAGGGATACAGGAATTCGTTCACAAATTAGCTGCCAAGCAGTTTTGTCAGTAAATTTATAGGAATGCATATTCATTCCTAGGCAATCATCTATGAGCCATTTTTTATAACGCACATGGATAGGCTTATCAAAGCCATAATATTCAATAAGCTCTTGGCGAATAGTATCTGAAATAGGTTCATTTGCTGTAGTACCAACAGAAGCTGTTGTTGGGGTGGCTCCTGCACCGCCGTCAAGTCCGCGCATAGCCATCATGTGCTGCTCAATAGGTCCTCCTGGCACAAACTGTGTCAGCCCAAAGCAAAGAATTGTAATAGCAAGGAATGTTGGAATAATTAAAAGTATTCGCTTTAAAAAGTAAAATAGCATTTTTTAAGAATATTTATGATAACACAATGAATAACAGTGGTAATTATAATACAACAACAGATGCTCGTGCAACTACTAATTCTTTAAAATAGGTGTGTGAAAAGACAAACTAAATGCATTTGCTTTGTCCAGTTACATATAATATTTACAGACAAGACCTTTGCATTATCTCCTATAGAAAACTTAGTGCTTTTAATAAAACCTCACAATTTTTTAATGTTTATGCAAATTTAATACCTGTTTTGCGACTAAATGCACCAAAAGAGGTGCATTTACTTTTGCAAATTACAGTTGCACCCCAACAATAATAGTTGAATAAAATAACATATTTTGTTAATCTTAAATTAAGAAGCATCAAAAAGGATTATGATATGAAGAAAACATTGCTGTTCATAGTATTTGTTTTTACCATTAGAACGTGTTTTTCAATAACAATTAATGATTTAACGCAAGACTTAACAGATTTGGTTGCGGAAGGTCGTGGAGTATTATTGCCTGACGAAAATGTCAATTATGTTGAACAGAGAGGTGTCTTGCACATTTCTCAAGCTCCGAATGAAATTATTAATTTTTTATCAAAAGATAATGATAACTTTTATAGTTTATACTTGTCATACGATGAACTATCTAAAAACATTTTATTTTTTAACTCTTCTACTAACTTAATTTACTCAGTTTCAACTCTTCCTAATTCTTCAATAAACTGGACAAGTGTTTTATTTCCAAATACATCCGAATTAAATAAAGCTAATAGAATACATGCAAAATGGAAATTTTATGATGATAATTTTTATTTTTCATCGCAACAAACCAATATAACACAGCAACGTAGCACTACTTATTCTCTGAATGATGAAAATACACAGACGAATATTTATAAATTTGGGTTTTCAAGTATCAATGTAAATGGAGATTTTGTTTCACTAGGTGTAACCAATGCCTTCACAAATGATATCCCATATAATTTAGTTGATATATATATTAAAACCAATTTAAACAGTTCTTCATGGAGCTATTTTAACTCATATACACTTACTAACTCTGAAATAGTTGTAAATATTTCAAGAGCATCATTAGGATATACAAATGCGCTTGAATCTATTCATATACATGATTCGTTTTGTCAGTCCACAACAAATATAGTTATGTCTCCAATTGATGAATCTGTATATTATACAAATATAATCTGGAATTGTTCAAATTATGAAAATATCATACCTGAATCATGTTTTTTTAATTTAGGCACCAGACATGATTTTGATTCAGATGGATTATCTGATGCATTTGAACTTCTTGTAACACACTCGTCTACAAACTCATTAGACTCCGACAACGATTCTATAAGTGATTATTGGGAATATTTACATGGGATGAATCTTACGGATTATTATGATAGTTTAGAAGATTTTGATTATGATGGGATACCGAATATTTATGAATATAAAAACAATCTTAATCCAAAAGTTGACGATTGGGATATAGCACCTAAAATCATCGTTTCACCCCATAGTGTTTATAGTACAAATGGGAATGTAATTGTTTGCCCTTCCATTAGAGAAGCTTTTAATATTTCCACTCCATATTCGATTGTTGTTTTAGAGGATGGTTTGTATGAAGAATCTTTTTGTTTCTTCCCTGAACACCCTATATTGTTAACAAGTAATAATCGAGGAAAATCTCGTGGAGCACATCTATTAAATCGTTCTCGTGATTTATCTATATTTGTTTTGGGCGATAATCAAAACACACATACAATTGTACAGGGACTGATATTAGACATTCAAGGTGAATCTGATTTTCAATTTGGAGTTTGGCTAGGGGATGGAAAAATTGTTGAATACAAAGGTTCTGGTGGACTATTTAAGAATGTTTATTTTATGTTAGGAGGAAAGAAATCATGTGGTGCATACATACTTGGACATTCAACAAACGAGGTGATTTTCTCAAGTTGTGTTTTCGATGCTTCTAAAGCAACAGATCCTCGTGGTATTTATGCTATTTACAGTCCACAAATAACCTTAGAGAATTGTTCTTTTATTAATTTTCCACCAATAACAAATAATGTTAGTTATGGAATGCAATTAGAGTCGTACAATTATATGGGAAGTACCAATTGTTACCCCGCTGTTGAAAATGTTATTTTACGCAATACATTGTTTGACTCTTCCTTTTCTAATTGTTATGCACTAACAAGATTAGAAAACTATATGCTGTATAATGTCACAATGGAGAATTGTATTATTCCTTCAGAATTGGATTTTCCTGCTGATATCAATCACAATGTGACTATAACTAATGCGATGACCACATACACCGGTCATTTATTAGAAAATTCTCCAGCTATAAACCTGGGTTCGTTTATGCTATTATCTTCCACTGATATAGATTCTGAAAAAAGAATAAATGAACCCGATATTGGTGCTGACGAATATAACACTCAACAAGATATTGATTCTGATGGGGATTTTGTATCGAATTGGGACGAAATATTTTTATATAATTCACATCCATATATTGCAGATTCGGATTATGATTATGTTAACGATTTTATTGAAATAGATAACGGCACAGAACCATTTAATCATAAAAGTTATTGTTTTATAGCGAATATTTCTATAACAAACAGTACTTTTTTACATCCGAATTTAACTGGAAGACTAATAGGTATATCTAATCAACAAACAAACACATTGTATACATTTAATTTAAGTCCTTCTAATTATGTGCATAAATTGATATCTCCAATTATTTGTGTTACTAATGCTCCTTTACTATATGTTGAATTATTTTCAGATGCGAATACGAATGGTGTGAATGATATTCTTTTAGAAGACTCTTTTAAAACCCTTTTTAAGATAACCAACTATGTAAACGATGTTAATGTGAAAATTACTAACACGTCCTTTGATATGGACGATGATTCGATCCCGAATTATTGGGAATTAGCTCATGGATTAAACCCAAATGATGATTCTGATGTTTATTTTGATAATGATAACGATGGCTTGAATAATTTATATGAATACCTATATGATTTGAATCCGAATCTGTACGATGGAACAAACACTGTTGTTTCTATTATATCTCGAGGTATTGATAATCTAATAAGCAACCATACATTCTCTACAAACTCTTTACCTATTTATCAAAACTACCTACAGAACGGAGTAAATAAACAATTCGTAAGAAATCCATATTGTTGGGCTAACTCATTGAGTTTTAGTGCTAATTCTACATGGAATTCAAAAGAGAATAATAAAAGAGCAGGGACATTAATTACACCAATTCATTTTATTCAAGCGGAACATTTTCCAATAGATATTGATAAAAAAATATATTTCTGCGGAGAAAGTGGCACTATTTATGAAAGAACAGTCGTAAACAGTATTAAAATTTATGACCCAGAAACAGGGAATAAAACAGATATCTCTGTTGGTCTGTTGAACGAACCAGTTCCTGAATATGACTTTGTATTCCCAAAAGTTCTACCTAATAA
>JAGCJJ010000020.1 GCA_017648065.1 Kiritimatiellia bacterium
ATTAATAAAAATAAAAGTAAGGAGCTGCCACAAAACATTGTGTTTTCAACAGCTCCTTTAATTTTAGTTATTTAACTTTAACAATTGTTGCCGGTTCAATTAAGCCTATTGGCTCATATTCGCGAACATTTGTGTTGTGCTTCTTCATTTGGTCTGGTCCTATCCAGCTAAACTCAGATACATTAGCAAAGTAGAATGGACCAAGAAGATTTCTTCTATTACCATATACTGTAATATCAATAATGTTCACCTTACCTTTTTCCAACTCAACAATTGCCTCAAATGGTGGCCATGGAACAAATGAGCCTTCGCCACCATTAACTGCAACACGCAGAGCAAAACCTTTCCATTTACCTAGCTTTACTTTGTATGTGCCACCTTCTTTGTTTAGTTCAGCTGGTACAGGAATATGATATGTCAAATTACCTGTGTACTGACGCAAGCCCTGTTCAGACCAATCACCAATAGAAAGCTTTTTCACAGGTTTAACAATTTCACCCTTAGCATTTACACCAAAGTTGCCTTGGATGAACATTGCTTCTGTTGGTGACCATTTGTCGTTAAACTCACCAGAGAAGGTTAGTATATTCTTGCCCTTTACAAAGTATTCCTTTGGAATAACAAATTGCTTATTGCATGGATCAATCCAGTAACCAACTGATTTCCTTGAGATCGCTTTGCCATTGAGCTTAACCTTAATCTTATCTGATTGTTCATATGCAACTAAGCAATCCTCTGCAGGTGTATCTTTGCATATAAATTGCATGTCTGCACTAAATGTACAGCTCTTTTGAGGTGGAGTATCGCGTGTTAACCAAGGCTGACACATTCCTCCGCCAAATTTATCCTCGCCAATTACAGTACGTAGGTGATCAGCAAAATCTAAAACAAAGATTTCTTTGCTACTTGTTTCTCCATTAACAGTGTACTCTGAAACATGATCTAGAGCAATTGCATTTAATTCATCAGCAGAGAACTCTAGCTTATCTGTTGGAAGTGTAATTTCTGTTCCTTTGCACTCCTTAAGCTCTGCAGTGTTGCAAATGTCACCTGCTGGTGCTGTTTCTGTAATGAAGTACAGACAAGAGGCAAGTCTATGCAGAGGAGCAGCAAAATGATATGCTCCATCTTCATACTTGTAAGCAACCTTAGCTATTGTGCCATCAAGGGCATTTAGCTTATAAACATCACCACATTGCTTTTGCTTCAGTGCAACCTTTGCATTTGGATATGTTGATGTGCGATAACGAACCTTTGGCTCATCTTCTACCTTGCGGCCACCAACCATTTCTGTTGATGTGTTGTAAATGAAGATTGCTGTGCCATCATCTCTATCGTTGATTAAGTATAGAGTTGTTGGAATTTCACCCTTCTTATCGTAAATAGAAATTCTGCGATGCTTAGCACCAACAGCCTCAGGAAGCTTTTCCAATGTTGTCTTTGTAAAGCGCTTAAATGCTTCAGCTGCCTTTGTTGAAGGCTTGCCGTCAACATATTTTGGTGCTTTCTTAACATAGTAGACACTGCCACCTTTCTTAACAAATTCGGTCAGCAGCTTTAGGGTAGTGCTGCGAATTGTCAGCAGCTCAGGAATTACAACTGCCTTATAGCTTGATTTACCAATATGCAAGGTTTCTTTTTCTGTGCGATAATGGCGAGCCATAATATCTTCATCACCATAGTCAAAAGAAAGATTTGCACTCAATAAGCTATTACGAGTAGCACCAAAGATATCCTCTAACTTCCAGTTAGCTTCTGTGTATTGAATCTCCTTGACGCCCCACATTGATTCAACAGAGTGGAGTAGTAGAATATCAATCTGCTCCTTACCATCGTACATCAATGCACCAACTCGTGCATAATAATCTTCAACATTCTTGTATTGCTTGTACCATGGAGATTGATAGAAGATACTTGCTGGGTAGTCACGCTTGTTCTCACCTAGCATTGTGTACCAAAGCAAGTGATGGCAACGAAGTGTGATACCGAGTGCAAGCTGCCAATCAGACATAGCCTTGTGACCCTCAGCAGGGAAGTCCCAACCTGTGCAACCATAGGTTTCAGAAATGCGATGGCGTCGGCCCATTTGGCGTGCAACTGAAGAGCATTGAATAGCTGTACCATAAACCTGCCACTTTTCAGTTAAAACGTCAATGCCAGGAATCTGCATATATTCGTAGGAGCGCATTGCTGCACCAACCTGACGTGTCTGTGACCAAAGCTTGTCCTCTTCAAGTACATGGCCTGTTAAAGCAATACCATTAGCTTCGCACCAATCACCGATTGTCTTGATAAAGCTCTTTACAAATAGTTCAGTAACTAATTTGTAGAAGTTATAGCGACATGTAGAAAAATCCTTGCCTTTAACATTTAGAACAACCTCAGGAAGTTCTCTTGTAATGTCATAGCCGAACATTTCCTTATATTTCTTATCAAAACCATCTGTCCAAGGTACACCCGCATAGTTTGGCTCGTCAAAGAAAATACCAGGAATTGTCTTTGCAAATTCCTTGCCAACCTTTTCACGATACTTTTCGTGTGTTAATTCAATAAAGTACTCTACAGCTTCCTTGTTTAATGCATCAACATATGTTCCATTGTTATACCAAGAGGTTGGCTCTTGGAACATACGGAACATACAAATAAGCACTTCGTCCTTGTTAAGCTTTGCCTTTGCTGGATCTTTGATTAAGCGATAGCTCTTAATGCCAGAAACAAGATTGTTATTTGTTCTAAAGCTCCAGCTTGCACCAAATGATATGCCTTCGTTTCCTAAGCATTCTTTTTTGGATACTGGAACAACCGCATAGTAACCAAGGATTTCATGATTTGGCAGAGTAGATGGATATTTGTCATCCAAGTAACACCAATTGATTGATGAGCAGCGATAGTGAACGTTTGTTCTTGTAACAAGACCACCAGCAAAGCCACTTGGCCAACGATCTTCATCGTACAGCCATGCATCCATGCCAAGCTTCTTTGCTTCAGAAACACAGTCCTTTATGCGGTCAAACCATTCTTCTGAAAGATATGGTACATTCATTCCTACGCGAGAATGAATAAAGAAACCACCGAAGCCCATCTCCTTCATTATAGAAATTTGCTCTTTAACGCCTTTCTTGGTGATTAGTGAATCCCAAGCCCAAAATGGGGAGGCTCGAAGAGAGTTATGAGGAGCCTTAAAACTATTAAAAGTATTACCAGTCATAAGATAACCTTAATTGTATTTATAATTTATTGATTTATTTCGTGCTATCGCGAACTACTCGTGCAATTGAGCGACCAAAAGCTCTGCCTAGTAGTATCAAAGATTCTTGAGTAACCTTGTTACCTTCAAATCCATAGTAGCAAGTTTCAAGTGTAAAACTAAATAAAACATCAGGAACTAGTTTTACAGCAATTGTTGTGAATTTAGGACCACCATCTTTATTCCATTCTGTGTTAGGAGGGAAGACATCCTCCTCACGACATGAAAGTGGAAGTCCTTTAGATTCTTCTACAAAACACTTGTGGAATTTTGTGTTTCTTTCTTCAATATCACTACGCTGGACAATAAATGCTGTGTCATTTACGCCGCCACTGATCCATGGAGAGTGACAATCAAGACAGCCCTTGATATATTCCTTATTTGCTTTCATATGCTCCATGATTTTTCTGTTAGCATCGTAGTGAGCATCTTCTGTGTAGTCGCGATTATGGTCGTGAACCTCAACTCCGTCTAATGAGCGGCCTTTACCCTGATCGCCATCTACAACGCCGTCGTGGTCAATAAATGGAACTGCAAAAATTTTGCATTCTTCAAGAAATGCTTTGTCATTTTCTGCCAATTCACGCATAGCACCTTCGATGATGTATGTACCAGTTGCTTCGCAAGCATGATGACGGCTTGTAAGAATTACTTCATATTTGCCTGTACCAAGTGTGAATGAGTACATTTGACGTTTCTTCTCGCTTAGAGAAAATGGCTCTTTCTTTAATCCGATTTCTTCTGCCAGAGCATCAAAGCGCTCAGGCATATATTGAATACCTTGTGAGAAGTATACTTTATCCTCGTCAGGACCGAATGTATAAGTAAATGAAGAAAAGGTTGACTTTCCAGGTTCATCCTGCCACCACCATTTTTTATAGTCATAGCTTATAGCTGGACCCCAGTAACCAAGTCTGCGTGCGCCAGAAAAATCAAATGTCAGTGTTTTGCCTTGAGCACCTTCTACACAAAAGGAGAAATAGAACCAATCAATAACATTAGTTCTTAATTCATTTTCCAGGAAAATTGTATCGCCTTCTGTTTTGATTACTTTGATGTTTCCGCCTTCATAATCTGCATGTATTTTCATTCTTTCTCCTTTTATTTAATGAAATTGTCTTTGTAAAAAATAAACCTCATATGTAATTTGATTTTTATTTTTGTCTTTTAAATCGTTTTACATATGAGGCCTTATTTTTATTTTAGGGTAGGGCTACCCATTTTTTTATGGAATTAGGTTGAATGCCTTAACAAGGTCTGCAACCTGCTTCTCATTGATAGGTGTCATACCACCAAATGCCTGAGCAGCAATTGTTGCCTTTGCACTGTACTCAGCAACCTCCATACGGTCAAATGATTGTAGGATTGTATTACCAATTGTAACCATGCAATCATTGTTGAACATAACAACTGGGTTACGCTGAGAGATTGTTGCTAGCACTTGCTTTGTCTTTGTGTATTGAGCACCAAATGCAAATGTTGGCATCTCACGTAGCAATAGGTAGCTTTCAGGAATTACGCGTGGGTCAAATGGAGCATTAGCTACAGCATAACCCATGATGTATGGAGGAGATGACATTGAGATTGCGCTGATATCAGGGCGCTTCTCAAAGATTTCCTTGAAGAACCAAGTAAAGCGATCAGGTGTCTTACCTTCCTCTATAGCACCTTTCTTTACCAAAACAAAATCATCAGCTGTTGCTTTTGCACGATCTAGTCCAGCAGGTGTTACTAGGAAGCTATCATCATCAACGCGAACAGCGAATGTACCGCTTGTTGATGTGAACAAGAATTGCTCATATGCACGCTTAGTAAATGCTTCAAGCTGACGGCGTGCATCCTGTTCTGCAGAAGAAATAACATGCTTCTTTAGAGTTGTGAAGCCTGTATTTCTGTTTTCAAAATATTTTGCAAGCTTAGCTGCTGCTACAGCAACAGGCTTACCTAGAGCAATAGCGTTGCTGATTGTGCGAGCAGCGAAATCAAGAGTCTCAAAGCGCTTGAATGCTTCTTCCATAGATTCAGCTGCACAGCATGTTCCATGATTCTCAAGAAGAATTGTGTTGTGACCCTTAGCAAATTCTGCTGCAACTTTATCACCAAGCTCAGAGCTGCCAGGAACATCATAAATAGCAAAACCTACAGAGCCACAAATCTCTTTGAAAAGTGGCAGTGTTGCAAGATTAGGTGTCTTTGCTGCAATACTGAAAGAAACAAGTGCAGGTGGGTGAGCGTGAAGTACAGCCTTAACATCTGGGCGTAGCTTATATACAGCCAAGTGGAATGGATATTCGCATGATGGCTTATGGCAACCACAGATATTGCCATCTTTCTTTACGCAAACGATATCTTCGCGACGCAAGGTACCCTTATCAACACTGCCAGGGCTAATCCACATATTACCATCAGAATCGATAATTGAAAGGTTACCGCCAGAAGTAGTTGTCATACCATGGGTATAAATGCGGTTCATATATTCAACGATAATATCTGCAGGATGCTTAAACTGTTTTTTCATATTCAAATATTTCCTATTTTTAATACTTTAAGAAAACTTACATAAACTTATTGCAAGTATTTTACTCTTTATTTAGGTATATTTCAATTGCGATTTTGTATAAATCCGATGATTTTGTATTTTTGTACACGAATTTGCGTACACTGATATGTTTTTTTTCGAGGACACGAATTTACGTACACTGATATGTGTTTTTTCAAGAACACGAATTTACACGAATATACACGAATGATTTGGGTGTTAGGGATGATGAAACCACGAAAATGGGAAAGTGAAATTGTAGCGAAAACCTATGTCCACAATGTTTTATAGTACTTAAATTTAATCCTACCGCATATATTGCTTCGCAATGCTTCATATGCCGTAGGCATGCTTCATGGTGCTTGCACCGCTTCATAGCACGCAGTGCTGCTTCATCTAAATTCGGACACGAATTTATACCCACAGGCACGCTCGCATCGTGTTAAACCTCTGTTTTATTGTTTTTTTTGTCTAATTTTGTCAAATAATTGTATTGTCAAAAGTTTTGTGGTAAAATATTATTGTTAAGTGGGGAAAGGTTTATCTTCTTTCCCTGTGTATTGTCAATTTTTGTTGATTATTTTAGGTCATAGGTAAGTATAAATAAGGAATAAAAAATGAAATCAAAGCTAATAGCATTGTTATTAAGCACGCTATTCTGTGCCTCTGTTTTTGCAGGTGTTGCAGAATTAGATTGGGCTACAATCACAACCCAAGATTCTGTAAATGCATCTACGGGATATGATTTTTCAGTCACTCTTAAAAAGCAATTCCCAACAGGAACAAAAATTAAGTGTGATATTCATATGTATGACGCAAATGGTAAGCGTCTTGGTATGGGTGGACATATTGAAGCAAAGCCAGCTGCTACTCCTGGTAAGCCAATCAAATTTGCTCGCTCTAAGATTAAAGAGCATCCAGAGCTAGATCATTATGTAGTTGTTGCTTTTGCTTCTCCTGATGGTGATTACAAAAATGCAATTGCAAAAGGAAACAGTAAGCCAATTAGCTTTGGTGGAAAGGTTGGAGCATCTAAGGCTTCATCAGCTTCTTCATCTGCTCCAGCTGTTACAACAAGTGCTGGTACTGTAGTTAAAGATGCAGGCTGGTGTGTAATTGAAACACCTGCTTCTATCGGTACAACAGGTACTTACGATATTGCTGTTACATTAAAGGAGCCAGTTCCAGAAGGTCAGACAGTTAATTGCCATGTTCGTATGCTTGGCGAGAAAAATGCTTATCTAGGTATGGGTGGTTGGAAACCAGGTCAAGCTCCTGCAGCTGTTGGTAAACCAATTATTTTCAGAAAGTATAAGCCAAAACAGCACGATGAACTAAAGCATTTCCAAGCTCTTGTTTTTGTTGCTCCTAATGGCGATTATAGCAAAGCTTCTAAGCAAGCATTCAGTGAATTTTATACAATTAAGTTTACTGATGAAGAGATTAAGGCTAAGGAAGAGGCTCGCATCGAAAAAGAAAATCGTAATCGCTGCCCACAAGGTATCTTTAAGAATAAGTCGATGTTTGCTTTCCGTCCTTGCTTGAAGAAGGAAGTTCGCTCTGGAGAGAGCTTTGATATCGTAATTGACTATGTGCTTGATCCTACAGAGACATGGGGCGATGGCACTTATATTGAAATTGAGCCACTTGGTCCATGGATTGATAATCCTGATGGAGTATATAATCCAAAGCGTCGCCATCTTCCAACCTCTGGCTTAAAGACTCAGCGTTCAGACCCTCTAACGGTTGGTAAGGGAACAGTTCGCTTCACATTTACACCGAAAAATATTCCACGTAATACAGGTGTAGGTTTCCGCGCTCGTTTCTTTGGCGCAGATGGAAAGCCTTTCCCTTGGGAGCACAGAACTGGCGCTCCAGCACTAATTTATTCTCCTATACACTTTGATGTTGTACCTGCAACATTTGGTGGCTTGTTCACATACGATGAGGTCCCAACTCTTCGCATTACATGGGGCTCACAGGCTGGTGATGTAGGAAAAACTGTTGAGGCAGCTATTACTCTGACTGCAGCAGATGGCGTTACAACTAAGAAGCTAACTAAGAAGCTTTCTGTTGGCTTTGAAGGTGAGACAACAGATGTCTCTCTTGGTAAGCTTCCTGTTAATGGTCTTTATGCTGTATCTGTAACTATTGGTGAATTTACACAAGAGACATTTATTGGAACAATTCCAGATGTTAAGGCATACCTGAATGGAAGAAAAACACCATTTGGTTGCACAAATGTTGGCTCTGATGGTGCAGCTGCAACAGCTGCTAAGCTTGGTATGAGCCATTGCCGCTTATTCCAAAAGTGGCCTGGCTTGGAGTCAATGCCAGGACGTTGGAATGTTGCTGGTCTTGATAAAACAATTGATAGACTTAATGCTGTTGGAGTAACTCCTTGGATTTGCTTGTACGGTGCTCCAGAGTGGGCTATTGACAGTGATACATTCCATAATCCTGGCTATTCTCCATTCCCATTCTATGATGATAAGTGGGTAAGCGCTGTAACCTTCTTGGCAAATCGCTATAAGGGTAAGCTATGGGGCTTTGAGTGGCTAAACGAGATTGTTCCAGGTTCTTGCCCTGACCCAGTGCAGAATTACCTACGCTTGTGTAAGCTAGGTACTGCTACAGCTAAGGCAATTGACCCAAACTTCCAGTTCCAGATGGCTGGTGGCTTGTGGCCAAGAAACTATCGTGTTGATTTGTTCAATGCAGGTATCGCAGAGCATATTGATGTAGCTCCTGAGCACTATGCAGATTATAATGAATTGAAGAATTCATCTGCTGATTCTCGTGCAGGTGGTATTAAGCGTATTTGGGATAATGAAACAGCTCGCGGTTATTCTATCTTTGGAATGCCAGCAGTTCATGCATTAACAAATAGCTTGCTACAGTCTCGCTGGGTAATGCGTTCATGGCCAGGTGAGCTTATCATTGGTGCAGAGGGTATTACATACTTCGGTGGCCAGGCAGATGTTTGCGGAAACTGGAGCTACTTGATTAGCGATTATGAAGCTCGCCCAGTAGCAGCAACACTTGCTGTTATGTCAACAAAGCTTGGTCTTGCTCGCCCAGTTGGTGGTGCATATCTTGATCCAGGTGCTATTATCTACGTTTTTGAGCGTGAGGATGGAAAGGGTATTGCGACCCTTATGTCCTATACAAAGAATCCTGTTGAGGTAAGTCTTCCTGTAAAGACAAAGCAGATTATTGTTACAGATAATCAAGGTAATGCTAAAACAGTTGATGCTCCTAATGGTGTGGCAACTCTTGTAGCTGAGGATATGCCTGTATTTGTTGAAGGCTTTGATCTAAATTCAATTGCTCCTTTGACTACAATTACTGTTGGCAACTATGATCCAATGTCACTTGCTCCAGTATTCCGTCATGTAGCAGGTAATGCACTTAAGTTGTCAGGTAAGATTGACAACCCAATGCTAACACCTATCTCAGGCAGCTTTGATTTGCTAGTTAATGGCAAGGTTGTAGATGCTAAGAAATTCTCACTTCAGCCAGGCGATTCTACTCGTGTAGCATTTGACTTAAAGCAAGAGCCAAAGGATGGTACTCCTATGGCACTACGCGTTACTTGGGCAGACGGCTCAACAGCAAGCCGCGACTTTAAGTTCAACCTGATTGATCCAGCTCTTCTTGGTAACCTATTAAGCAATGGTGGCTTTGAGGAGGCAGCAGAAGGTAAGACAGGTCTGAAGGATTGGTCTGGTAATGGCCGCAAGTTTGATTTGGGCAATGAGGCAGCTCCTGGTAAGCATGGTACTGCGCTTAAGATGGAAGATACTCCTAATGGATATAAGCATACATCTCAGCACATCACATTGCCATCTACTCCTGCAACATATCTATACACTGCTTGGGTAAAGACAAAGGATATGTCAGCTGGTTCTAATGTTAATGCATATAAGCCAGGCGGCAATCCTAAGGCAGGTCAGCGTTATATTATGCTACACATCTGGACAGCAGATACAAATACAAAGGGTTGGAGCTTCCTGACTCAGCGTGTTGATATTCAGCCAGGTAATGCAGGCGCAGACTTTACTCCTGTATGTAAGGGTGCGGGCTCAGTATTGTATGATAATGTTCGCGTAACATTATTTGATGGTACTGATTTTGTTGCTGAAGCATTCTACGAGGAGAAGAGCAATAAGAAGATTGATGGCGATATCTCTGATTGGAATATTGATGCTTGCCCAATTCCTCTTCTATCAGCTTCTCAGCTATCAAGCACACCAGCAAATGCAATGCAATCTTGGAAGCCAGAGGATTTGCAAGGTGAGGCATTCTTTAGCTGGGATAATCAAGCTCTATACTTTGCTGCACTAGTTCAGGATGATAAGCATCATGCAATTCGCGGTAAGGATGCAATCAAGGCTGACTCAATTCAGCTTGCAATCAATCCAGCTGGCCGTGACTCAACAGATGCTGAATATGCAATGGAATGGTATATTTCATCTGCTGCACCAGGCACAGGTTCTGGTAAGCATACACTATACCGCCCAGCAGAGCATAGCGCAGGTAAGAAGGCTGAGCAGCTAGCACAGGACTCTTCAGCATACTCAATTGCTATTAAGACAGTTGGTGACATCACAGTTTATGAGGTGCGTATCCCATGGTCAGAGCTTGGCACAAAGCCTGAGCTTGGCCTACAGATGGGCCTAAGCCTAAAGCTAAATGACTCAGATGGCGATGGCTCTATCACATCAATGTCTTGGGGCAATGGTATCAATCCTGTATGGTCACCAGCTTCATTTGGTTCATTGACTCTTTGCAAATAAGCTGGTCCATAAATTTTAACAGTTAGTGGCAGTTGTTTACAATAAACTCTGCCACTGGCTATTTCATATTCAAATATTTTTCTACATAATTCACATAGGAGCAAAATAATGTCATTCCTAGCTTCTCCTAAAAAATTTAAACGACTAGGTCTTGAGCTATCTCTCAAGCCTTTCTTTGATAATTCACCAGAAACACGCCTTGAGGTTTGTGAGCGTATATACCAACAGTGGTATCCGCTGGCACGAATGTCAGAAAAGCTCTCTATCTTAGTTTATGCAAGTGAGGGTAGTCAAATACTTGAATATAATCGCGACTTATCACAGACGATAGAGTGGGATTATTGGCTGGGTGCAGCAAACTATCCGCTACGCAATCAGGAGCCACTGCCTCCTGAAGACCCAGAGAATAAGACACTTTTCCGTGCTGCAAAGAAATATCGTGATGAGCCACTTCCAGAATTTACTTATCAATGGCTAAAGGATCTTGTTGTTGATCTAAAGACAATCGGAGCAAAGTACTTTGGCCCTGATACACAAATTGATATTGGATGCTTCTTTGATCCGGGTCCAGAATTTGCTATTTCAGATTTTAAATACAAACGCCATACGGAAATCCTGACAGGTGGTAAGATTTGGGGATATACCTTTGTTGGTGCAGAGGCAAAGCTTCATGCAGAAAAGCGTGCCTATGCTGCATTCCCAGATGGAATAGAGGAGGGACTTCCTTTTGGTGAGTTCTTGGGTCGCCAGGCATCCATTTATTGTAAAGATTTAGGTTTTTCATTTATTTGGCTTTCAAATGGCTTAGGTTTTGGTAAAAACCCTTGGTCTTTTGATGGAAATATATTCCAGCCAGATGGCTTCCATGAGGAGCTTGTAGAGGTAGATCGTGATGAAGCATTTGCTTTCTGGCCAACATTCCTCAAGGCAATGGATAAATCTATCGGTATTCGCTTGCGTGGTTCAAATATGCCAGCAGGTATTGAGGCATGTTCAGATGCTACACCTTGGAAGCAAATTGAAGATTATGCAGGTGAACGCATTGAGATTCCAGTAAATTCACCTTGGGCAGCTCTTGATGGCTTGTTTGGCCTTGAGCTTGGTGGTTGGATGAGCCGTAGCCTTGGCTCACTGGAGCAGCTAAATTATCGCTATTACATTCACGACCCATGGTGGATGAATAGTCCATGGATTGACCGCTATCAGCGTATGCCACACGATATTTATATGCCTTTGGCAATTTCACGCGTTCTTTCCGATGGTTCAGTTTTAACAACCGGTTCACTTGCCCTAATGTCAGTGAACGACTCTTTGGGCAATATGCCAGATCAAGTACCTTATGAGGTAACATCTCATTTGGTACGAGCACAAGAAGATGCTCCAGATCAGGCAGCACCTGTTGTATGGATTTATCCATTTGATGAGCTATATGCAGATTTGGCAGCACCAACAAATAAGAAGCTTTGCCGCCGCTATTCAGATGATTTATACATTTGCGGATGTATTGATTCAGGTGTGCCAATCTCAAGCTTTACAAGCACAACCGATTTCTTGAAACTTACAGAAGAGCAGACCCTGCCACAAATTTGGTACTTGCCAGTTCCAGAGCCAGGTGCAGCAATTCGTGAGCGCCTCTTTGCACACGTTGAGGCAGGTGGTAAAGCAATTCTTTATGGAGCAATTGATCCTAACGATACAGAGCTGCTTTCATACTTTGGTTTACAAGCAACAACACCTTATCAGGGCGACCTTATGTTGTCCATTGATGGTGTTGCAACAGGTGAAAAGCTTCGTCACTCATCAATCTTTGGTGGCGGACCAATTGAGCTGTCACCAAAAGCAGAGCAGAGTGCTTCAGATGCTTGGGCACTTGGTACAAATCCAGATGGTACAGCTTATGCATTGGCAGCAACACATACATCTGCAAATGGTGGCAGCGTGACATGGCTACGCGCAGGCTCATCTTATGATGACAATAAGATTGGCCGTTATTTGGCACGACTCTCCACTAGCGAATACAAGTGGCAGGAGCAGCTTGCAGTTCAGGCATTGGCACGCATTGGTATCCGTTTGACATATACACCGGTAACAATGCCAAGTGGAGAGCCATCACGCCCAGTAATTCACATGCTTTCTCGTTGTCGCAATGGTTGGTTCTTCAGTGGTTATAATCGCGATGCAGTACCTGAGCTGCAGCTATCTTTACCAGATGGTGCACCAATTGCAGTAAATTCTCGCACATTTGTTAAGGACAATGTGGCATTGTGGCGTCATCCAGATAAATGGTGGCACAAAGAGGTTCGCATTTTTGTTAAGCAGAAGGAGGAGAGCGAGGTGCTATGCGATGAAATAGCTGCGCTAGGCTACAAGAAGAGCCGCCGCTTCCAGCTTAACGGCTTAAAGAATGCAGATGTAATCTTCTATCCGGAGACAGGCACAGCATCAGCAGTTACAGGTGTACAGCGTCATTATGCATCAATGCTTGCAGGTGATTGGGTAACACCAGAGCCATATCCAACGCAATATGGCGAAGCCCTACGCTTCACCAACATCACTGGCGACCTATTGATTAGCTGGTAATGTAATCAAGGCTCATTTGCCTTGTATATAATCATTGTTATGTGAGCTGTGTCACAAATGGCGCAGCTCATTTTTTTTATCCAAAGTTCTTCCTGTAAAAATCACAAATTTTACTTTACTTTATTTAAGTAATTGTGGTAAATTGTTTGCCTTTCTAAATATATTAGCAAACTAAACTATTTTTTTATGGAAGAAAAAATCAAATCAGCTTGGAAAGAGTTTATAAATATCTCTGTGGTTTATAGAGAAATTTTTACTAGAACTCGGCGTCTGGAGGGCTCAGCTCAGTCAGATGACGAGGAACGCTTAACTATTGCCCAAGCTAAGGTTGCAAATTATATCTTTGAGCATAGTAATGAAGAAATTATGCTAAAGGATATTGCAAAAAGTGTTAAGGTAACACCAGGTGCTGCTTCGCAAATGGTCGATTTTCTTGTGAAGAAGGGCTATGTTGATCGTAAGCAAAATGAACATGATCGCCGTGCTGTAATAATTACTCTCTCTGAAAAAGGTAAAGAAATTTTAGCGGTCGCTCGTGGTACATTTGAACGAATCGCAGATGAAATCTTTGAAGGAATTTCTTGCGAGGATGAACAAACCTTTGTTCGTGTGCTAAAGTTAGTATATTCTCGCTTACTTGATAAGCGAAACGAGCTTGATAAAGAATCAACAATTTAATAGTTAATTTAAAATTATAGAAAGGTATATCAATGACAAAAAATAAATATATTATTGCTGCACTATGTGCTGCTACAGCTATGGGTTTTGCTCAAGAAGCAAATGAAATGCCTCCAGTGGTTGCAGGTATTACAACAGCAAAGGAATATAAGTACGAGGTCTCTCGTCGCTATGTAGGACGTGTTGTCGCAGAGGAGTCTGTTGCAGTTGTTGCTCAAGTTGCAGGAGAAATCAAAGAGGTATGCTTTAAGGAAGGTGATATTGTAGAGAAGGGTACTGTTCTTTACAAGCTTGATGATGTTAAATATACTGCTGCAGTAAAGGCTGCCGAGGCAAGTGTTGCTCAAGCTCAAGCAAATTTTGATTATGCAAAGAAGACTTTTGACAGAACAACAGTTCTTTTCGAGCGAAAGGTCGCTTCAGCTAATGATATGGATTCAGCTGTAAATGGCTTTAATTCTGCTCAGGCAGCTCTTGAGGCTGCTAAGGCAAATCTAATTCTTGCTCAAGATAATTTGGCTCATGCCACAATTACAAGCCCAATCAAGGGTAAAATTGGTGCAAATACATTTACAGTTGGTAACTATATTTCATTGTCATCAGGTGTGCTTACAACAGTCGTTAAGGTTGATCCAATTCGTGTAAAGTTCTTCCTAAGCTCACGTGATTTGTTTGAAATGTTTGGCTCAGCAGCTGGTCTAAAGGAAAATGCACAGGTAAAGGTTGATTTATCAACAGGTGTTGAATATCCAAAGCAGGGCACAATTAACTTTGTTGATAATACAGTAAACCCACAGACAGACAGTATTGCTGTATATGTACAATTTGAGAATGCTGACGATATTCTTCTAGCAGGAACAGCTGTTACAGTTAATGTTTCTTTGAAGAATTCAACTTCTTATGTTGGTGTTCCAAGTACAGCAACAATTTTCAAGAGCACAGGTGCTCAGATGTATGTAGTTAAAGATGGTATTGCTGAGATACGTGATGTTGAGCTAGGCCCATCTGTTGATGGTATTCAATATATTAAGAAGGGTATTGAGATCAACGAGACTGTTGTTTATAAGGGATCTCATAAGGTATTCCCTGGCGCTAAGGTAAATGGCGTAGAAGAGAAATAATTTTCTTGGGAATTTGTTTTGGCGTAATTCCAAAATATTAAAATCGTCCCATTTATTTTAATTTTTGTATAGGAGAGATAAGAAATGTTCTCTAAAATTTTTATTAACAGACCACGTTTAGCGATGGTGCTTAGCTTGGTTTTAATGCTTGCAGGTGTTCTTTCGATTGGAAATCTTCCTGTGGAAGAGTATCCTAATATTACACCTCCATCCATGTATGTTTTTTGTACCTATGCAGGTGCAAGCTCTGAGGTAATTCGTGATACTGTTGCTTTCCCTATTGAGGAAGAAATCAATGGTATTGATGATGTGCTTTATTTTAACTCAAACTGCGATAATAATGGTGTCTACTTCTGTATGATTACCTTTAAGTCAGGTACAGACCCAGATATTGCACTTGTTAATACGCAAAATGCGATTAAGCGAGCAGAGCCAAAACTGCCTTCTGAGGTTACTCGTACAGGTATCCAAATTAAGGAGCGAAGCAATGATATCTTGTGTATGTATTCATTCCTTACTGATGGTTCTGTAATGAGCTCTCAGGAGTTGAGTAACTATGTTTCAAAGAATGTTAAGGATATTGTTCAGCGCGTAGATGGTGTTTCTGCAATTGAGGTTATGGGTGCACAGCCTTATGCTATGCGTATTTGGCTAGACCCAATGCGTATGACATCACTAGGTGTTTCTGTATTGGAAATCAAGGCAGCTGTTGAAAGCCAGAATATTCAGGCTGCAGCAGGTACACTTGGTGGTGAAGGCGGTAGTGCATATCTTCAAATGAAGATTAACACACAGGGACGTCTAAGAACAGAAGAAGACTTCGGTAATATCATTGTTCGTGCAGCTGCAGATGGCAGTGTAATTCGCTTAAAGGATGTAGCTAAGTTAGAGCTTGGTCAGCAGGAGTATTCTGCTTCAGCTCGTTGGAATGGCAATGAAACATTTGCGGTTCAAATTTATCGTGATAGCGAATCAAATGCAATGGCTGTGATGGATGACCTTGAGAAGGCTATGGATGAGGTTCGTTCTCGCCTTCCAGAAGGTGTTGATTGCATTCTTGCATATAATCCAACCGAATTTATCGGTGTGTCAATGCGTGAAATTGTTATCACACTTGTTACAGCTTTGATTCTTGTTATTATTATTACATACTTATTCCTTCAGGATTGGCGTGCAACAATTATTCCGTCAATTGCAATTCCAGTTTCATTGCTTGCAACATTCCCTCTGATGGTTGCTGTTGGCTTCAGTGTTAACGTTTTGACAATGTTTGGCTTGATTCTTGTTATTGGTTCCTTGGTGGACGATGCTATCGTTGTGGTAGAAGGTACAATGGCAATTATGGAGCGTGAGGGTTTGCCAGCAAAGCAGGCTGCTATTAAGTGTATGTCACAGATTACTGGTGCGATTATCGCAACAACACTTGTTACTGTGGCTTGCTACATTCCTCTTGCATTCTACGGCGGTATTGTAGGTGTTATCTACATGCAGTTTGCAGTAACAATGTGTATTGCTCTTTGCTTCTCAACATTGGTAGCTATGACATTGAGCCCAGCATTGTGTGCTCTAATCCTACGTAAGCCACCAGAGCATCCACATAAGATATTTAAGCCAATCAATGCAGTTATTGATGGTTCTCGTAAGTTCTATCTAGGTGCAGTGAACATGATTGTTCGCAGAGCATTTGTAACTTTAGGACTTTTGGCAATATTCTTTGCTTGCATTTGGTTTGTAGGTAAGCACACACCTAGCTCAATGCTTCCAACAGAGGATAAGGGTGTAGTTCTTTGTAACATTGAGCTTCCACCTGGAGCTTCTCTGGAGAGAACATGGGATTCTGTTGACGTATTTCGTGAGAAGGTAAGTGGTATACCTGGTATTGAGAATGTTCTTACTGTTGCTGGTTTTGGCTTCCTTTCTGGTGCCGGTGAAAATGCAGGTATGCTTATTGCTGACTTGAAGCATTGGGATGAGCGTAAGGACCCATCTCAAAGTGCAGATGCAATTATGGCAGAGATTCAAAAGATTGGTGCTCAATCAGTTGACGCAAGAATTATCTGCTTCACACCTCCAGCAATCAACGGCCTTGGTGCTACAGGCGGTCTGTCAATGTATCTTTGCAATGATGGTGAGGTTTCAAATGAGGATTTGGAGGCAACAGCAAATAAGTTCTGTCGCGATATGATGGCTGATACAGATCGTATTCTGTTTGCAAACAGCACATTCACAGCAAACTCACCTCAGCTATATCTTGATGTAGACCGTGAGAAGGCAATTACAATGGGTCTTTCTCCAGATGAAATCTTCTTTACGCTTCAATCACAAATGGCATCTTACTACATCAATGACTTCAATATCAAGGGTGAGTCATTCTATGTAAAGATGCAAACAACTCAAAGTGAGCGTGCTGCAATTGAAGACATTATGCGTTTGCAAATTGTTTCATCTAAAACAGGACAAGCAGTTCCATTAAGTGCAATTGCAACTATTCGTAATTCCACAGGTCCAAAGACAATGGAACGCTTTAATAAGATGACAGCTGCTAAGATCAATATCAATCTAAAGCCTGGTGTTCCAAGCTCTGATATTATGGATGTTATTGAAGCTTATGAGTTCCCTAAGGGTTATACAATCCAGTGGACAGATATGTCCTACCATGAAAAGCAGAATCGTGGACGCATTGGACCTCTAATGGCATTGGCAATTCTATTTGCATACTTATTCCTTGTAGCTCAATATGAAAGCTGGGCAATTCCTGTACCAGTTATGTTGACTGTTGCTACTGCAATTCTTGGTGCTCTTATAGGATTGAAATTCGCTGGTCAATCACTA
>JAGCJJ010000021.1 GCA_017648065.1 Kiritimatiellia bacterium
AATATCGCAGGAGCTTACTTCGCCCTCTTTGTTTTTCACTATAGTATTTACCTCAATGGTATCGTACTGTAAAAGTTTATCGCCTACCGGAAGAATATAAAATTCTTTCACTGATGCAGCCAAACCAACAACCATTAAAGTGTTAAACAAATTAGATCCAATAATATTTCCTAAAGCAATATCATGCTCTTTCTTTATTGCTGCTGCAATAGAACTTGCCAGTTCAGGGAGAGATGTACCAACAGCAACAACTGTTAAGCCTACAATAAGCTCATGAACACCACAACGAACAGCAATATCCTTTGCACCCCATACAAGCATTTGTGAGCTTCCCACCAGAACTGCAAGACCAACAACAAGCCAAGCGATTGAAACCCAAATAGATTTATATTGAGTAACCTCTTCCTCTCCTTGTTCTGAATCTTCCTCATCTGCGGATGTAGCAGACTTTGATTTCATTGATAGCAATACCATTGAAGCAATAAAAATCACAATCATTAAAATACCCTCTAAACGGGTAAGCTTACCATCAAACAAGAAAGGGAAACAAAGCAATGTCGTAAACAACAAAACAGGGAGCTCTTTACGAGCAACAGAACGAGCATATACAACAGGCATAAGTATAGCAGTAAGTCCTAAAATTAATGCAATATTAGCACTGTTTGAACCATAAGCATTACCTAATGCAATATTAGGAGAATTGTTTACTGCTGCCAAAACAGACACACACATCTCAGGAGCTGATGTTCCAAAACCAACAATTATCATACCGATAAGTAAAGGAGACATTCCAAGAATTTTAGCAACAGATGCTGCTCCAGACACAAATCTATCAGCACTCCATACCAATAAAATCAGACCGACGACTATCGCTGCTATCGGCCAAAATAGATGCACTGATTCTGCTGATTGGGAAAGAAAAAATATAGTGTCCATATTAAAATATTAAATATTAATTTTTTGACATATTAGCTTGTAAAGTATCAAACCAAAATGCACTAAAGTTCCTGCTAAAACAAAAACATGCCAAATTGCATGCATATACTTAATTCGCTTCATTGAGTAAAATATTACACCCAATGAATAAATTATACCACCTAAAGCAATCCAAAGCACTGAAGCTAATCCCATTGCTTTATAAAGAGGATAAATTGCAATAATAACTATCCAACCCATTAGTACATAAGTAGTTGTAGAAAGAGCACGATACTTATTTATGAAGATACTCTGAAAAACGATTCCTATAATTGCTAAAAGCCAAATCACTCCAAATATAGCCCAACCCCATCCTGGATGCTCTGCACGCATAAAATGCAAGCAAAATGGTGTATAACTACCTGCTATCAACAAATAAATTGCAGAATGATCAAAAATATTTAATACCGCCTTAGCCTTTGGAGTAACAACAGCATGATAAAGTGTAGAGCACAAATATAAAATAAACATACAGCTACCAAAAACACTCATGCTTACTACTGCCCACGCAGATGGGATTAACGCTGCATATACAACACCAATAACAAGACAGGCAATTGAAATAATAGCACCAATACCATGAGTTATTGCATTTGCAATCTCTTCACCTGTCGTCTGTTCTCTTACTAAATCTTTTTTCATTTTATTTCTCTCAAATTTCAACTGCAATACTAAAACAACAATACTTAACAAACACTCATAAATGATTGTCTTATCGCTTCAATAACAGAAACAGTTTTTCCACCCTTCATAAAGATTAACAAGTATATGTACATAACTGGAGCAGCAAAAAGCAAACTATCCAAAATATCCAAGATTCCTCCCATTCCTGGGAAACGAGAACTTGAATCCTTTACATTAACTGAGCGTTTAATTAACGATTCTGCCAAATCGCCAATAACTCCGAATGTTGTTAGCAATACAGGAAGCACAATTGCATTTGCAAAGTGGAATGGCAAATCACCAATCCATCCATTGTTAACCTTTTTAGCAATTATCCAAACAATTAAGCTCACTAATATTGAAAATAAATAGCCACCAAATAAACCTTCAACTGATTTTTTTGGTGAAATTTCTGGAATTAGCTTACGTTTTCCAAATAAAGAACCTATTGTGTAAGCTCCAATATCACTGAATTTAACAAGCAAAACAAAGATTAACAAGAACAAGCGGCCTGTAAAATTGGTTCGCCCATCAGGATAAATTTCCCACTCAAATGCTAGGCGCATAACAAAGCCTAATAATACTGCTACATACCAAAAACCAGCAAAACTAAGAGCAAAAGTCTCCATTGAATGCTCTGGTTTGCGCCTAAACACACCACAAGCCAATAAGACAGCAGGAGCCAAGCAGATTACAAATGAAGATAAATCCATAATACCAGAAAGCTTTAAGTAATTTGGCATACGAGACATAACAACAGGAGACTCTATTGCTGAAGCAGCAAGAAACAATACACCTAGAATAGAAGTTGCAATCATCTCATACTTATATCCGCTTCTTACAACCATATCATTAAATTCCAGTTGAGACAAAGCAAATAGAGCAAAGATCAATAATAAATGTGTCCATGCTGGTAAAACAAACAAAACTACTAGAAATGCGATTGCAAAGGAAAAACCTGTAATTAATCTATTTTTTAGCATACCACCACACCTTATTTCTTATCTGATGTTACAGAACCACGAATATTTTTTAAGCCACCAAAACGCCTATCCCTTGAAGCAAAACTCTCAAGAGCCTTTTCAAGTTCATTCTCATCAAAATCAGGCCAACAAATCGGCGTAATATAAAATTCACTATAAGCACACTGCCACAATAGAAAATTGCTTACTCTAAATTCTCCACTAGTTCTAATAATCAAATCTGGATCAGGAACATCTGGAAGATATAATTCAGATACAAATGTACTCTCATCAATCTCACTAGACTTAAGCTCACCTGACTCAACTCTCTCTGCTAGTTTCTTTGCCGCATTAACAAGCTCTACTCTGCCACCATAGCTCAAAGCAATAATTAATGTGTAATCACTATATGCAGCTGTAGCCTCTTCAACACGCTCAACTTCTTTAAGTATTTTTTCAGGAAGATCAGACTTACGTCCCATTATACGTAAACGAATTTTACTTTCATGAAACTCATTTTCATATTCAGATAGGAAATGCTTTAGCAAACGCATAAGTGCTTCAACCTCAAGCTTTGGGCGGTTCCAATTCTCTACACTAAAAGCATATAGAGTAAGAAACTTTACGCCAGCTTGTTTGGCTGCTTTCATTATGCGGCGAACATTCTGTGCACCCGCTTCGTGGCCTTTTACGCGAGGTAAACCCTTTGCTTGAGCCCACCTACCATTGCCATCCATTATTATTGCTATATGTCTAACATCCATACTGATTATACTCGATAAATTTTAATTAATTGTATCAAAATTATAGCTAAATAGCAATACAACAACGAGAAAATGAAAATAGCACTAAACTATTACTACAATTCGAGAGAGCAAGCGTAACGAACTGAGCCCATTGCATCTTTAGAGTAAAAATCAGCGCCTATTTGGTCGGCATACTCCTGTGTGAGCACTGCCCCACCAACCATCACCTTAACTGGAAGCTCTGCCGCACGAAGTTGCTTGATGGTTTCTTCCATTGCACCAACTGTTGTAGTCATAAGTGCTGAAAGCCCTACCAAGCCGACTTTGTGTTCTCGTACTGCTGCAACAATTGCTTCTGGCGGAACATCTTTACCCAAATCTATTACATCAAAGCCATAGTTCTCAAGCAAAACCTTAACTATGTTCTTACCAATATCGTGAATATCTCCCTTAACGGTTGCAATAACGACCTTGCCACGTGATTCACGCTTTTCTCCGTTATTTATGAGGTATTCTTTTATTGAATCAAAGGCAGCCTTAGCTGCATCTGCACTCATCAGCAGCTGCGGAAGGAAGACCTTGCCACGCTCAAAGCCTGAGCCTACTTCATCAAGCGCAGGAACAAGCTGCTCGTTAATGATGGTAAGTGAGTCAGTTGTCTTAATTAGCTCAGCAGCAATTTCGCCTGCTTGCTTGCACATTCCGCGCTTAATTGCTTGTGCAAGCTCTCCGCCACCTATTGTGCTTGGCTGTTGGACTGCAGTTGCAGATGCTTGTGTAACTGCAGCAGTTGCTGCTGTTACCTGCTCCTGTGCTTGCTCGCTTGTGTGGAAAGCTATATAATCTGCACAATTATCATCCAAACCACGCAATGCACGATATGATGTATAAGCACTGCGCATACCTACTGCATTTGGGTTAATAATTGCAGAAGAAAGTCCTCGCTGCAAAGCCATTGTGTAGAAATTTGAATTTACGCGTTCGCGCATTGGTAAGCCAAAGGATACATTTGACACACCCAAAATTGTATTTACCTTCAGCTCCTTAGAAATATACTCAAGTGCTGAAAGTGTTACATTTGCAGCATTTTTATCTGAACTGATTGTCATGCAAAGCACATCTATTACAATATCCTTTGCCTTAATTCCATATTCTGCAGCTGTTTTAATTATACGCTTTGCTATTTCAATGCGTCCCTCAGCAGTCTCAGGAATACCATTCTCATCAAGGGTAAGACCTACAACAACTCCACCATATTTTTTAATCAATGGGAATACGCTGTGCATAGATTCTTGCTTGCCATTTACAGAATTTACCATTGGCTTACCATTGTAGTAACGCATTGCACGCTCCATAGCAATGGTATCTGATGTATCTATTTGCAATGGCAGGTTAAGCACCGACTGCAGCTCGCCCACAACGCGTGGGAGCATTGCCCGCTCATCAATTTCTGGCAGACCTACATTTACATCAAGAATGTGGGCACCATTATCAAGCTGTGTTAAACCTTCCTTTAAGATGTAATCAATATCATTATCGCGGAGTGCTTGCTTGAAGCGCTTTTTACCTGTTGGGTTGATTCTTTCACCAACAATTATTGAATCATCCAGCTTTAGCTCTACAGCATGGGTATAGGAAGATACAAGGGTCAGCCCTTTATCATTTGTTGGAACTGGTCTAATTGCATTTACTCTTGAAGCAACTTGACGTATATGCTCTGGCGTTGTACCACAGCATCCACCTACAATACGAATGCCTGCACGAACCATCTCCTCTACATGCTCAGCAAATTGTGCTGCATCTATATCAAAGACAGTTTTACCAGATTCTACACGAGGAAGACCTGCATTTGGCATCACAATCGTTGGAACTGATGCTGTTGCAGCAAGCTCTAATGCAAGTGGCTTCATATGAACAGGGCCAAGACCACAATTCATTCCAATTGCATCTACGCGTAAGCCCTCAAGCAATGCCACCATTGCACGAAGATTTGCTCCTGTCAGAAGCTGACCTTTTTCATCAAATGCAACTGATGCAATAATTGGGAGTGAGCAATTTTCCTTTGCAGCAAGCACAGCTGCTTTAAGCTCAAGGGTGTCGCTCATTGTTTCAATAAGAACAGCGTCAAACCCGCCAATCTTATCAGCCTTACTTATTACCTCAGCAAAGGCCGCATAAGCATCATCAAAGCTTACATCACCCAATGGTTTCAAAAGCTTACCGAGAGGACCAATATCTAAAATAACAAGCTTTTGTTGCCCTTGAGCAACAAAGCTTTCTCGTGCTGTATTAGCATTTTTGATTCCAGCCTCCAGCACCTGATCTAATGTATATTCAGAAGGCAATTCAGAAAGTTTGTAACGATTTACACCAAATGTATTAGTAGAAACAAAATCAGAACCGCTATTGTAATAGCGAGTATGAATATCTACTAGCACATCAGGATGAGTAATATTCCACACCTCAGGCAACTCACCAGCCTTCAAGCCACTTGCCTGAAGCAAGGTTCCCATTGCACCATCGGCAATTACAATCTTTTTCTGAAGTAAATCTAAAAATGCTGACATAAATTATTTATCCTTTCGAAAGGCGCAATTAGACAATGAGCAGCAAGAGCAATCATGATGCTCAAGTGGATTTGCTCCTGGCTTATATGCAACACCTATAATTGCGCTTATACTCTTTGTAGGCGTCATTACAAGCCCATCAGTAAGTGTAACTCCTACGCGACGTGCAGCATCAACCTGACGTAAAAATTCTGGCTGCACCTGAATTGATAAGTCACCATAGCCTGGAGAAAAGCGAGGAAGCAAGCATAGCCCAGCATCAATATCATCCTTTGTTAAAAGCTCTGCCTCTATCTCATCACAATAGCATTCAAGCATAGACGTTGCCACAGCCTGAACCATAACCTGCTTCTCTACCCCACGTACAGCAGCCTGCATTAGCTCACGATCAATTTCTGAGCCAAGCGTTGCACAAAGAAGAATTGCTTCATCACACCCATCAAGCTTTGTGGCAAGGTCCTTACTTGTTAACACATACCCATTTTCAAATGCAACATAGTCTCCTGTATTAAGCACGATTGCAAGGCGTACTGCATGATAGCGGCAAAGCGCAACCTTTGCCAGCTCTGAATAAATATCATCAAGCTTATTCTTTTGCTCTTCTGTTACTTCTGTACCAGATTTGCAGCCCATGTAACGTAGTGCTTCAGATTGATTATAAGTAGCCATTTTTAATATATTTTCTTAAATTGTTTGAATAAATTAAATGCAAACTAATCTGCAATAATTGAGGAAAGATTATTCATAATGCCTTGAGCAATCTCAGGCTTATTCATTGTGTAAATATGAACAGCATTAACGCCATTTGCAATTAAATCAATAATTTGCTCTGTTGCATATGCAATGCCGGCCTGAGCCATTGTATCTGGATTATCACCAAAACGGTCAACTATTGCCTTAAAGCGTTGAGGCAAATAAGTGCCAGAAAGCTTACAAATGCGGCTTATTTGCTTTGCATTTGTAACAGGCATTATTCCTGCAATAATTGGCACTGTTATACCACGCTCGCGTGCCTTATACAGGAAACGATAAAGAATATCATTATCAAAGAACATTTGTGTTGTTAGAAAATCAACACCAGCATCAACCTTGCGCTTAAGATTATCAAGATCCACATCTATGTGTTCGCTTTCAACATGGCCCTCTGGATAGCATGCACCACCAACACAAAAATCGCCATTTTTGTGAATTTCCTCTACAAGCTCGCTCGCATAATTAAAATCACCTGCTGGAATAAAAGAAGAATCTGGTGGAATATCACCACGCAGAGCAAGAATATTTTCTATACCCTTCTCTTTAAGCTGAGCAAGCGTTTCTGAAATTGTTGCACGATTTGAAAGCAGACAAGTCAAATGAGAGAGCGCTGGCACTGAGCACTCGTTTTGCACAAAGCCTGCAATCTCTGCTGTATGCCAGCCAATACCTCCGCCAGCACCATAGGTCACACTCATAAAGCTTGGCTGTAAATCACAAAGCTTATGCACAGCGGTCTTAACACTCTCAAAGGCTGTGCTCTGCTTTGGAGGAAACACCTCAAG
The DNA here is from genome assembly GCA_017648065.1 of Kiritimatiellia bacterium. GTDB lineage: Bacteria > Verrucomicrobiota > Kiritimatiellia > RFP12 > UBA3636 > RGIG990. The sequence goes on from JAGCJJ010000021.1 coordinate 7,452, forward strand.
AGATACCGACACCTTTTTATTTGCTAAAATATCTTTAATTTTCATATTATCACCATCAAATTATCACCATCAAATCTTATTTGTTTAGAAACTTCATTCTTCGAATATCTCCGATTATCCACCAAGGATGGAAAAGAACTATCACAAAATATTTAATTGCATACAATACCGTCAAAAGATAATGACGAGCCCCCAACAACTGTAATATATGCATTCGCATTGCCGTTGTGACATTATAATAATCTAAAGCATCACGAGCCTCTTTTTTTGAAAACAATTTAGGATATTTTACCACCATTTGTTTTATCAGTCTATTGGTGCAATAAATATCGCTATGAATAGCAGAGGTTCTACTCTTCTCGTGAACACGACAAAATACACGGCTCTTATGCTGCACCTTTGCCGTATATCCTGCATTTATCAATCCTAAGAAAAAATCATAATCCTCAAGACCACTCGCAAAGGCTATATCAAAACCAACACTTTTAGCAGCAGCGGTATTGATTAAGGAATTCATCACAATTAGATTTCTATGTTTCATTTTCTGAACAGAAAACTCTTCTGAAATCACTTCAAAATTCTTTGCTCCAAAATATGTCCTATCAGGATATACAACTGCTAACTTCTCATCACCAGATAAAGCTTCTTCTATACTCTGTTCTATAAAATCAGGAGCAAGATAATCATCAGCATCAAGATTTACAAACCACTCGCCTTTTATTTCATTTAGCAATGCATTTCTAAGATGACAAATACCTTTATGCTCATAACGGATATAACGCACCTTATCACCATACTCTGCCACAACTTGGTCAGTACCATCTGTACTGCCATCATCAGCCACTATAACCTCGCATGGTGGCAGGGTCTGATTTAATGCGCTTTCTATCGCTTGCTTTATATATTTTCCGTAGTTATATGTTGGAATTACTACGGACACGGTTGGTTTATTATTCATAAGCTAATTACCAAGGTTCTGGTGCTCCATAATCCGTATCAGGAATGTGATCTTTCAGGACTGGCAAGTAGTCCCATGGGTCAACATACTTATAGCGCTTTTTGCGCTTAGTCCCAAACTTCTTTTCAAGAATTTCTTCTACTGTTTCTTGACGTTTTTTCTTTCTACGAGGCTTGCGTCGGCCCGGTGCAGGCGTCATTTGCTGAGTTGTGTCAGCGCTCTTATCTGAAGAAGAGCTTGAATTTACCTCTTTATTCATTTCTTCAGAAGTGTGTGGTTTTTCAATACTATTTTCGTCCATAGCAGCCCCCTTCCTTTTAAAGATTAATGAGCCTCAAGCCAATTATTACCTACACCAATATCCACCTTAAGTGGAATTGGCAACTCAACAACCGTTGTCATGCATTCATCAATAAGCGCGCGCATTTGCTCCACTTCATTGCGAGGAACGTCAAATACAAGCTCGTCATGCACCTGCAAAAGAAGGCGTGATTTTAAGCCTTGCTCATTAATGCGGTTAGTTACTGCAACCATAGCAAGTTTGATTAAATCAGCTGCACTTCCCTGCACTGGTGTATTTACAGCAATACGCTCTGCACCTGCACGAACAGTTGCATTGCGAGAATTTATATCACGCAATGGACGCTTTCTTCCAAGAAGTGTTTTTACATAGCCGTCCTTACGTGCAGCTTCAACAGTGTTATCAATAAAAGCACGAATCTTTGGGAATTGCTCAAAGTATGTATTACGTAGCTCCGCTGCAACCGTACGTGAGGTGCCAATACGCTGGGCAAGACCAAATGCGCTGATGCCATAAATTATACCAAAGTTTACCTGTTTTGCTTGAGAGCGCATTTCCTTTGTAACATTTGCCTCATCCACACCATAAACGCGTGCAGCTGTCTGCAAATGGATATCTGTATCATTACGGAATGCCTCAAGCATAGACTCATCCATACTCATTGCAGCTGTCATACGCAGCTCAATTTGGGAATAGTCCGCAGCCATTAGCACATGCTCATTATCACGAGCAACAAATGCTTGGCGAATTCGCTTACCACGTGGTGAGCGCACAGGGATATTTTGCAGATTAGGATTATCACTTGAAAGGCGCCCTGTTTCTGTTAATGCCTGATTAAAGGATGTATGAATACGCCCTGTGGCAGGGTCTACGCATTGTGGAAGCTTATCTACATATGTTGACTTAAGCTTTGAGCAAGTACGATATTCAAGCACATGTTCAATAATTGGATGGCGACCAATTAAGCTTTGCAATACCTCTTCACTTGTAGAATATGCTCCTGAGGAAGTTTTTCCTGAAGGAGTTAATCCCAAAACATTAAATAGCACATCGGAAAGCTGAATTGGAGAAGAAATATTGAAACTTCTTCCAGCTAATTCATAGATTTTAGTTTCAATAGCCAATAGCTCTTGCTCTAGCTCACGGCCATATTCATGCAGAGCATTTGTATCTACTCGAATACCCTCACGCTCCATATCAAAAAGCACGCGAATAAGTGGATTCTCACTTCTGTCAAGAGCGTCAAGTAGCTGCGACTCCTTACAAATTGCAAAAAGCTTTTCATGAAGTTGTAAAGATATATCTGCATCCTCAGCTGCATACTCTGCCACTTGCTCAAGTGGAACTTGATCCATAGTAAGAGCTTTTTTACCCTTGCCATTAACACCAATTAAAGAAATTATTGGGATTGGATTGTATGAGAGATACTCACGTGCAAGGGCATCCATACCATGACGTGATGAAGAATCTAGCACATAATGTTCAATCATTGAATCATACAAAGGACCATTAACATTAATTCCAATATTGCTTAAAATATGCATATCAAACTTAATATTATGACCTGTTTTAGCAATGGCTGGATTTTCAAAACAAGGACCAAGTATTGTGCGAACAAGCTCCTCAGTAAGATGCTCATCTGTGGCAGAGTCATTAACAGGCTTTGCCTCTGCTTGTGGCTCTGAAGGAGCGAAGCTGCCAAAATCATCAAAAAGTTCGCACTGTACTGGCTTAGCTGCAGGAGCATCAAATCCAGCAAATAAATCTCCTTGAACTGGTCCACTTACTTGCTCCGGAGCACCAGGATAGCGAATTGCAATGTAATATGCTTCATGCGGCTTAATAGCAACAGACAAACCAACAAGCTTTGCGACACGTGTGTCTACGCTTGTTGTTTCTGTATCAAAAGTAAAACAAGCTACCGCATTAAGCTTTGCAGCTAGCTCTTCAAGAGGTTTACGTGTAGTAATTGTATAGTACTTATGTGGCACAGTGCTGACTGTATCATAAACTGGAGCAGCATCCTCTGTTGCCTCTGTGGCAGGGTCTGCCGCTGGAGAATCTGAAGCATCTGCATTCACATCATTTGACTTTGTGGCAGTGTTAAGAATATGCCCAGTAAGCTTACTATAAATTCCTGCCAACTCATATTTTTGACAGAATAGCTTTAGCTTTTCCTCGTCAAAGTCTTTAATCTTCAAATCATCAAGCGTTATATCCAGAGGTGCATCTGTGCGAATTTCTGCAAGCCAACGAGACATGCGAGCAATCTCAATATTTTCAAGCACGCGCTCTTTTAGCTTGCCCTTAAGCTCATTCGCATGCTCAATCACTCCCTCCATTGAACCATATTGCTGGATTAGTTGAATAGCAGTTTTTGGTCCGACACCTGGGAATCCAGGAATATTATCAGATGCATCACCAGCCATACCTAAGTAGTCAATCATCTGCTTAGGAGATTGTACACCCCAATCCTCACAAACCTTGGCTACATCATACACCTCATCAACACCTGCATTCTTGCCACCACTGGAAGGACGATACAAAATAGTATTTTCATTTACCAGCTGAGCAATATCCTTATCAGGAGAAACAAGCACAGTTGGCACACCCCACTTCTCTCCCATTGCAGCAAGTGTACCCATCAAATCATCTGCCTCAAAGCCATCAAGCCTTAAGAAAGGAATATTCATTATTTTAGCAAATTCCTCTGCCTGTGGAATTGCTGCAGCAATATCCTCTGGAAGCTTTTCACGTTGAGCCTTGTACTCAGGATACTTTTCATGTCGGAACGTAGGCGATGTATCCATTACAAGTGCAAGATGAGTGGCACCGCGTTCCTGAAGAAAATCGCGTACAATCTGAGCAAAGATAGAAATAGAAGATGTATTGATGCCAGTAGCTGTCATACGAGGACGATTTATCAGAGCAAAGTGTCCTCGATAAAGGATAGGCATAACATCCATTACGATAAGCTTATTATCTTTTTTCTCTTCCATAGTAATAAATCCTTAATCTGCATTTTGGGAAACACGTTTTGAAATGCGATACTCCGTTGGAGAAAGATTATAATATTTTTTGAAAATATTTGAGAAATATGCAGGGTCATTAAAACCAGCACTGCGCGAAACCTCATTCACAGTCATATTTGTGTGGCTTAAAAAGCCTGCCGCATGCATTAGACGGGTATTTGTCAAAAAGTTTTGCGGTGTTTGGTCAATCATTCGATTCCAATATCTAAAGAAAGAGCGACGGCTCATCCCGCATTTTTTCGCTATTTCGTCAAAATCTATATCGTTCATAAAATTCTGTTGCAATTCCATCACTACAGCATGAATGCGTTCATCATGCTTAGGAATTTCAAAGTGTGGTTTTTGAAGAAACAGCTTTGTCACTAAATTCCAAGCGACAACATCAATCTTATCTGCGACACCTGGTTGGTCATAAATTGGAAAATATGAGCGCAACTCATCCATTATAGCAACCACATCAGAAGTAATATTCAAAGGCCAGTCTACATCCGTTTTTTGAATACCAAAGCTTTCAAAAGCTTGCTCTAGTTGTGGGTTATAAATTACAAAAAAAGTTTCTCGTGGTTTATTATATGCATATTCGTGGTGAACACCCTCACGCTGTATAAGTAAGTGGGGATATTCATTCTTTATTCTTTCGCCACCAATAAGATCTGTTGCATATTTTTCCTCACCACGAAGACGGACAGCGAACTCCATTCCTCCGATATGATCGCCTTCATAGGAGTCCTTTTCAATAAGTGCTGCACCAATCACATCAACAGGAAATGGGAACGAGAGCATGCGCTTAACTTTTGTTAAATCAATCCAATATAAATAGAAATTATTTTGTGGAGAATCTTTTTGCATATATCACCTTACTTTTGGCACAATTTTAATATATTTTATGCAAAAAGTAAAGCGTGATTACAAGGACAAAGTAAAGTCAAAACCGATAGAATTTCAAAAAGTACGAAAAGAATAATGTGTAGCAAATTTTGAATGCAGCATATAACAATTTTTATGCAACTAGAAAATAACTTGTACAAAAAACAGCTACAATTTACAAATAACACTATGGCTTGATACTCCATAGCAAGAGCGCTGCATAATTAATCAATTGTGCCGCCGCCTAAAAGAATGTCGCCATCATAAAAAACAGCAGCTTGTCCTGGAGCTACTCCTCGAATGCCTTCTCCTGAAAGCTGCACTTGAGCTCGTCCACCTTCCAATGGCGTAACTACGGCACCAGATATTATTGGTTGCGCAGAGCGTATCTTAACTCCACAAGTCATTGACGCCTTAGGCTCATCGATTGACAACCAATTACATGCTGAAATTGTAAAACTTTGCTGTATTCCTTCTCTGCCAGTGCCTACAACAACCTCATTGCTTTTTGCACGTATCTCAAGAACATAAAGTGGTTCAGAATATGCAATCTCTAATCCCTTACGCTGACCAATAGTAAAATTCCAATAGCCCGCATGCTCACCTATTACCTTCCCAGAAGAAAGAATAAATTTTCCACGCTTAGGTTTTATTCCTAATAAATCGCGACGATCCCCACGATAAAAATCCTGGCTGTCTGCCTTTTTTGCAGAGACTAAGCCATATTTTTCTGCAATAGCACGAATCTCTGGTTTAGTATAATCACCTAATGGGAAAAGGTGCTGAGAGAGCTGCTCTTTTGTAATGTTATAAAGAAAATATGATTGGTCTTTTCGTGGGTCAGCTCCCTTAAGCAACTGAACATTGGCAGCACAAATAGGACTACGGCGAGCATAATGCCCTGTTGCATAATAATCAAAAACTATTCCACTAGCTCGCACTGCTTCAGGCAAAAGTCCAAATTTTATATGACGATTACAATGGACACATGGGTTTGGTGTACGGCCAGAAAGAAATTCATTCGAAAAATAAGAAAGTATCTTCTCTTCAAATTCTTTGGCACAATCAAAAGCATAGTGCTCTATACCTATAGCATCACAGGTTTGCTTAGCTGCTGCTATACACTCCTCTCCTCCAATGCTAAAGCAAGAATTATTGATGTCGCTACGATATTTACCAAGCTGGCGTATATTCATTGTTACGCCAATCACTTCATAGCCTGCATCCTTTAATAACAATGCAGCTACTGAAGAATCAACGCCACCACTGACACCTACAATGACTCTGCCACAAGACATTAGGATAATACTCCACGTGAGGCATAACGGCGACGTATCGCAAGCACCTCTTTATGAACCTCAGGGAGGCACTCAGGACCAACTAGTCCATTTAGCTCTGCCACTTCATAGCCAGAGAAGATTCGTCGAGGAGAATCTGTTTCAAAGCGAATGGCCTCAGGTGGGACACGAGCTGCTATCTCTCGCATTCGTACGAAATCCTCATTTAGCACAAAAAGATTAAAAGAGAACACAGCTCCAAGCTTCAAAAATTTCTCAGCCATCTCATAAGACATAGATGGTGAATGAATTAAAAGCTCTGGGAAACATCCTGCATATGGCTTTAGATGCTCATATAGCTCTCCTACTAAGCCAACACTATGTATTGCAACAGGGCGGCTTAGCTCCTTAGCCAGCTCTAACTGCTGATCTAAAATAAAGCCTTGATAATCAGAATTTTCTACCTTTGAATCAAGCCCTATCTCTCCAATGCCAGCATAAGGAACTTTCTCTAACATTGAACGTAGAAACGTAAAATCAGATTCTATATCGATAGCAGTTTCTTCTGCACACCAAGGATGAATTCCAAAATAAGGGAAAACATTATCTGGATATTGTTTTGCAAGATTGAATACACGATTCCAATCTCTAGGCTCTGTGCCACAGCAATCAAATCGCACAATATCGTGAGCAATTGCTCTACTTATTGCCAAATCTAATTGCAAATGACTGTATTCCTGCAGATGGATATGTGCATCTCGTTTGAATACTTCCGTAGAGGGTATTCCTTTCCAATCCATGCAAATTATTCCTTATCAAGATAATTTCTTACATAATCTACAACAGCATCCTCTAGCTTTGTAAATTCAATATCGCAGCCGGCAGCACGTAGCTTCTGCATTTCAGCCTCTGTATGATATTGATATTTATCACGTAAATGCATTGGCATATCTACAAACTCAATATTTGGCTCTTTACGCATACCTAGGAAAATAGCCTTTGCCAAATCAACCCATGTGCGTGCATTACCTGTACCACAATTGAAAATACCACCTACCTCTGGATGATCGTAAAGCCATACTGTTACGCGTGCAGCATCCTTAACATAAACAAAATCACGATCCTGGCCACCATCCTCGTAGCCTTCTCTATGAGATTTGAATAGAGAAATCTTACCTGTTTCGCCAATTTGTTTATATGCCTTATTTACAACAGAGCGCATGTCTCCCTTGTGGTTTTCTCCAGGGCCAAAAACATTAAAATATTTCAGACCAGCAATCTTATCAAGAACACCATGTTCCATTGCCCAAAGGTCAAACTTCTGCTTAGACCATCCATAAATATTCAATGGCTGTAATTTAGGTGTAACTTCATCAGAATCGCTATATCCAAATTCACCCTCACCATATGTTGCAGCACTTGAAGCATATACAAAGCGTGCACCATTTGCCAAGCACCAGTTACATAAATCAATTGTATAGCCAGTATTATTATCATCAAGATATGCTTGATTTGTCTCTGTTGTTGAGCTGCAAGCACCTAAATGAAATACACCTGATGCAGGGCCAATCTCATTACTCTTAAATGCAGAGCGAAATGCATCACGATCCATATAGTCAGCAAATTGAAGTTTATCCAAGTTCTTTTGCTTTTCTGGATGATTTAGGTGATCAACAACAAGAATATCTGTTTCACCACGTGCATTTAATAAAGAAACAATATTTGAGCCAATAAGACCAGCTCCGCCAGTTACAATAAATTTATATGTTTTCATAATAAAAAATAAAAATGGATATTGAATTATTTATGAAAAGATTATACCAATTTTATTCAAAAATTGTCTAGATGTTTTTAGAAAAAACAAAAAGAATTCTTATTACAAGAAAGTATTTATGCTCTATTTGGTTATACAAATTATGCACTTCACAAAAAGCACACTCTTATTCAATCAATGATTTCTAATATCACAAAATAAAAATGTGAAATATAAAGTAAAAAAGGCTGCCGATTGGCAGCCTTCTTAAAATTAGCGATTTAGAATTAGCTTTGTTAACTCAACTGGGTCAACAATCTTGCCATCCTTGTATACGCGCATATTGCCAGAAGCAATCTCGTCAATCAAAATTACTTCGCCATTATTATAGCCGAACTCAAACTTGATATCCCAAAGATCAAGACCGATGCTCTTCAAATCATCAGCAACAATCTTTGTAATCTTTAGTGTCTGTTGCTTCATGCTCTCAAACATAGCTGGAGTCATAACACCAAGAGCTGCTAGGCCTTCACCTGTTACCAATGGGTCACCCTTAGCATCATTCTTAAATGTGCACTCAACATAGCCACCCTCTAGTGGTGTACCATCCTTGATGTATTCGCCATAACGACGAACAAAGCTACCTGTTGCAACTAGACGGCAAATTACCTCAAGACCATTACCACCCTGAGCCTTACCAAAGCACTCTGCAGGTAGAACCTCCATTGTTGCCTCATTGATATTAGCAGAAACGTAGTGTGTCTTAATTCCTGCCTTCTTCAATAGCTCAAAGTACAAAATTGATGTTTCTAGATTTGCCTTACCAATACCCTCAATTGTCAAACCTACGGTATTCTCACCTGGGTCAAAAACACCATCTTTACCAGTACAATCATCCTTAAACTTTAGCAAAACATTACCATTGTCTAAAGAATAAACATCCTTTGTCTTACCTTCATAAACTTTTTTCATTGAGACTCCTTATTGGACTTAAAAATTAATGCGATAATTTTACCACTATCGCATATTTTATGTAAATATTTTTTTTTATTTTTTCAAAATTATTTTGAGTACCTAAAACGAAGCATATTCCAAGAATGCTTTTTGAGAACAATTTTATCCCCGACAGGAACAATCGATGGATTAACAGCGCTATTATCCTTTGTATTTGTCGCCTTCAAATCATCAGAATACAATTCAACATGTTCTATTAATGAAATATTCTCATATCCTGAAATATTGACATCCAGCTCTGCAGAATAGCTCAAATTTCTATTAACAACAAAAACAACAAGCTCTCCTTCCCCATTATCTACTACAGAGCTCATCAAATAAGGAATCTGCTCTCCATTATTCTCATATGATTCACACTCAAGCTTAGCTTGTAGGACATTGCCACGGCCATAATTTGAACCATACATAAATGGGAAGAAAATTGTTTGTACCCAAGCTGGTCCACCATTTTCAGTAAAGATTGGTGCAATTACATTAACTAATTGTGCCAAACATGCCATTTTTACGCGATCACAGTTATTTTGCAATACCATTAGCATGCAACCAACTAGCAAAGCATCCTCAAATGTATATTTTTGCTCTAATAAGCGAGGAGCTTTTTGCCATGGAGTCTTTTGATTTTCCCAAGAACCATCTTGTGTCCACACATTCCATTCATCAAAGGATAGATTAATTGTCTTTTTGCTATGCTTCTTTGCTTTGATTGCATCACAAAAAGCTACTGCTCCTTTTACAAATCGCTCCATTTCTTCTGCTTTTGCTAAAAAGGCAGGTGTGTCATTATCATAATTGGCATAATAACAATGCAAAGAAAGATAATCAATATCGTTATATGTGTGATCAAGAACAGTTAGCTCCCATTCGCCAAATGTAGGCATGTTTTGTCCGGCACTTCCACATGCTACTAATTCAATGGTTGGATCTACCCATTTCATTACTTTAGCAGTCTCATGTGCTATTCTTCCATATTCATGAGCTGTTTTAGTGCCGATTTGCCAATCTCCATCCATTTCATTGCCCAAGCACCAAACTTTGATTCCAAATGGCTTTTCAAACCCATTTTGACGGCGTAGATTTGCATAATATGTATCAGTAGAAGCATTACAATACTCTACACAATTTCTTGCTTCTTCAGGACCTCTTGTACCCAAATTAACAGCCATCATAACTTCTGTATTAGCACGCTTTGCCCACTCTTGAAACTCATCAATACCTACCTCATTTGTTTCAAGAGAGAACCAAGCTTGCTCCATACGACGAGGACGCTTTGCTTTTTCTCCGATCCCGTCCTCCCAATTATATCCAGAAACAAAATTACCACCTGGATAGCGAACAATTGGGACATTTAATTCCTTAACTAAATCTATTACATCACGACGAAATCCACATTCGTCAGCTGTTGGGTGCTCAGGCTCATAAATACCACCATAAACTGCACGGCCCAAATGTTCAATAAATGAGCCATAAATACGCTTATCGACAGCACCTACCTGAAAATTTCTATCTATAACTAACTTTGATTTCATACTTACAACAAAATTTTATATTAATTTCAAATGATTTAAGCAAAACAGCAATTAACACAAACCTAGGATGTAAAAACAATTAACCAACATTATTTATTAGGTTAATTTCTTTCTCCATCTTGCTGTATATTCAACATTACCAGCTGGTCCTGTAATTGGAGAAACACAATAACCTAACCATTCTAAACCAATCGACTCACCAAATTCTTTGATTGATTCAACCACTTGAAGTCGAACAGCCTCATCACGAACAACTCCGCCCTTGCCAACCTGCTCTCGTCCTGCTTCAAACTGTGGCTTAATAAGAGTTACCATTTCTCCTCCAGGCTTTAATACATCCATCATTGGAGGTAAAATCAAACGTAAGGATATAAATGAAACATCACAAACAGCAAAATCAGGAACAAAAGGCAAGTCTGCTGATGTCATGTTTCTTGCGTTAAATTTCTCTATTGAAATCACGCGTGGATCTTGCAACAAACGCGGATGAATCTGACTATGTCCAACATCTACAGCGACAACTCTTGCTGCACCATGCTGTAGAAGACAATCAGTAAAGCCGCCTGTTGAAGCACCCACGTCAAGGCAACTAAAGCCCTCAACATTGAAATGCCACTCATTAAATGCGCCTTCAAGCTTTAATCCACCACGGCTAACAAATCTATTCTCTTCTGCAAGCTCCAGCTCGATCTCTGAGTCGTATTTATTACCTGCCTTTGGCGAAACAACACCCTTAACGCGAACCTTACCTTCCATGATTATTCGCTGAGCCTGGCTGCGGCTGTCACAATACCCACGTGCAACTAAAATTTCATCTAAACGCTGCTTCATTAAATAATTACTCCATCATTTTTTGACAATAATTATTTTGTCTTCTCTGACTCATTATCGCTTATAATTTTTCTACGTGCTTGAGGAGGAACTGTACGCATTGCACGAATTCCACCCATAACAAAAGCACAAATTTCCCGAGTAAAATGAGCAGCTTCTTCTTCTGTTGGTGTCTGTTTTGTGAAAAGTTTACGACGAGTAGATTTATTAATTGTTAAAGTTGCAAACTGACTATGAATAGCCAGAATACAACATTCTACCTGAAAATCAGTAACATTAGGGCCAAGCATTCTGCGTAAATGCAAATCCAAATCGTGAATTCGAGGTGATAAATGTTCTGAGAGCATTTCCTCAGCATAAGGGGAAGGATCATTCATCTCATTAGATACTAATCTTCTGAGCAATCCACTAGGACCTGTATCGAAAATAGCTAAAACACATACACGCAAGTAATTGTATAACCACTCTCTGTCTTCATTTTGGGAAGTTACAACACTGTAATCTTCCATCGCGTGCTTTACTGCATAATCCCAAACTTCACGATAGAGCTCTTCCTTGCCTCCGAAGTGATAATTAACTGCTGCTACATTAGCATTAGCTTTCTTACAAATATTTTGTGTTTTTGTGGCATTATAGCCTTTTTCTGCAAATTCCCTAGCAGCACACTCAAGTAAGCAGTCCCTAGTATCCTTCTTTTTCATTACTCTATCACCCTAGCAATTATTTAATAATCCAAAGACAAATCAACAAATTCTGTCACTACGCCAAACTTTTCACGTAAAAGAGCTGCTAATGCTTCTACTCCACCACACTCAGTAGAATAATGACCAGCAGCAATCATATTCATTTCAAGGTGTTTACACTCATTATAGCTCTGTAAATCAACCTCTCCTGTTAAAAAAACATCTAACCCATCACTAGCTGCTTGGGATATAGAATCTGCTGCACCACCACTGATGATACCAACAGTCTTAATAGAACACTTACCATATCCTAATGCTCTAAAATTACCTTTATGTGGTAAGGAACGGACTTTCACACAAAAATCCTCAAATGGCATTTCTTCTGGAAGTTCGCCCTTAAAACCAATAATCATGCCATGATAATCACCAAAAGGCTTTAAATTCTGAAGCCCCAATTGTTGAGCTAGTACTGCATTATTACCATAAACAGGATGAGCATCTAAAGGCAAATGAACACCATAAAGAGCAATATTATTCTCTATCAAATATGAGATGAGCTTATAGTTTACGCCAGATATATACTTTAGTGAATCACCCCAACTAAGTCCATGGTGAACAATGCACATATCGGCACCACGTAAACGTGCTTCCTTAAAGAAATCTAATGATGCATCAACTCCTACACATATTTTTTTTACATCTGCATAAGGAGCGTCAACTTGGAGTCCATTATTTGAACAATCTGAACTAAAGGATTTTAAATCTAGTTCTACATCTAAAAATTGAGCGATATCAGATGGTGAAATCATTTAAGTATCCTTTAATAGCAAAATTAGTATCAATCTAATACTATACTGTTAATTGGCGAAGCACTTTTCCCAAATATACATAGAAACAAGGCTGAACATGATACCGACAAACAAGCCTCCCCAAACCTCACTTCGTGTATGACCTTGCTTCTCTTTCAATGTAGGATAATCGGAATCTTTTCCCAAATCCTTAACTAAAGAATTTATTGTTGCAGCATTTTTACCTGAATTTAATCGTAATGTACAAGCATCGAACATTGTAATAATGGCATAAGTACATGCAAATGCAAAAATTGGAGTATTAAAACCTTCCTTCAAGCCGATTGATGTAGCCAGACCTGATACAGTTGCAGAATGTGCACTTGGCCAACTGCCTGTGCTATGAAAATAATGCAAATCTATTTTTTTTGTTTTAACAAAATTAATTATCAACTTAATTAGCTGTGCTGTGCACCATGAAAAAAATGCACAAAAAAAGCAAATATTTAAAGAAAATTCGCTTAAGCAATTCCAATGAAGATTTTCCATAATTAATTTCTCCAAATATATTATACCAAAATTAAAAACCGCAGATCCGCTTCAACTTAATTCTATTCTTGTTTGAACTTATTAAAATACAAACTAACTATTTTCGCACATTACTTTAATCTTAATGATTTTTACTTACCCTTCAAACACCACCAAGATTAACTTATATTTTGTTCGTACAAAAAAAGTAAAGGCGGATCAAAAAAGACCCGCCATACAAAACAACATAATCTTATTCTGCTGCAGGCTCTGTTACTTCAGGAGCAACTGCTTCTGCTGTAGGAGCAGCAAAGAAATTTGACAAATCTGCTGCTGATTTAGGTGCAGGATTCTGCAAGCGATCAATTGCTGAAATTAGAGCCTCAGCACGGATAACAATTGGCTTACCAGCATTATCTGCGATAAACAAATCTAACAATCCTTTGCCACCAATCTTGTCACCCTTCAAAATCAAGCAACGAGCTTTACCCAAAATTGCATCCTGCTTAAATGCACCTGCCTTTTCAAGCTCAGAATAATTTGCAATAGCTGCATCAAATTTTCCAGTAACCTCTTGAACTGTTGCTAAAGCAAATTTAGCATTATCTGCTAAAATATGGCTATCAAATTTAGCTAGAAAATCTTCATAAGTAACAATAGCTTCATCATAACGGCCATCAGCATAATATGCAGCACCCAATCTTAGCATTGCAATTGGAGTAACATAACTTGAACGATTATTATCAACAACAACAGCAAACTCTTCTGGTGTTCTTGCTGTATTTAATTCTTCTTGTGCTGCAACGATATTTGCTACCTGTTTCTTGACAAACCAGTTCTTACCAATCATAAAGATTAGTACAACTAATAGCACAATGCAAATATAATGACCATATTTAGACCAAAAAGCCTTTAGCTCTTCCAACTCTTCAATAGGAGCTGCCTCTGCATGCTCCAAATTCTTTACATCCTTAGACATCAATATTTCCTTCCGTTTAAGATTTGCAATATAATACCAAAACACATATTATCTTTCAAGTAACAATTGTTGTATTGACACTTGAAAACCTACATTTTAGGGCTAAATTATCGTAAAAAAAGCTATTTTTCTATTAGTTAATTGCACAATCAATGATTTAATGACCGAAAATTCGAGGAATTTTGAAAAATATTCTACGCTTTTCTTCAGGCAATGGTTTCATTTTATAGATAAAATACAAACCTGGAAGCGACAACAACAAATATAATTTAAAATATAGCTTATATGAGTCAAGTGTATATGCAGCAAATTGAGTGTTTGAATATTTAATCATACACCAACCTAACGCCATTCCAACCAATCCACCAGCAGCACCTGTCAGAACAGCCTGTAGAATTGACGCTGCCACAGAATTTTCTTTAGGAACAACATGTAAAAAATAATGCTGTGTGCAATTAGGCAAAGCTGTATTACATGCACCATTAGTGATAAAGGCAATGATTAATAAAATTGTAGTAAATTTATTAGGCATATTTATCCATAATATTGAAAGCAATACAAGTGCCAAATAAAATACAAACATAACCTGGCGAGGGCCATACTTTCGGCTTAGTATTCCTGCAAAATTAGAGAATACTGCTGAAGCCGCAAATTGACACAATGCAAACCATAATGCTGCAGAATCAGATAATTCATAAACTCGCTTGATAATAGCAACAGAAATAGGCAGCATCAAAATCAAAAAGACATTATTGACAAAGTTCACCAAAACAAGCTTCATAAATGGCTTATTTTTTAAAGCAATTCGCATCTCTGACCAAATTGGTTTTTTAGCAGAGTCTCGCAGCACTTCAGTCTCATCAACCATTAACATAAAGCGAGATGCAAATACACCCAACACAGAACCGAATATTATCAAACCTGTTAATGTCCACAAATGAGGCTTAAATGTTAAAATAGGAATAATCAGGAGTAACAGAGCAGCAAAGCAAAATATATAAAAGTATGAACCAGCCTTGCCTATTACAGTACCGCGGTCCTGTTCTGAGGTCAATTCTCCAAGCAATGGCACTGTCATTACCACACCTGCAGCTCTTAGCCCATAGAATGCATATGCACTTAGAACAAGGGTTATCAATGGCAAATAAGGAATACCCAAATAAAACCAAAGAGCAGATGATGCACAGCACACAGCTGCAATATTTCGCAAAACCCAACAAATACTTTGTGTTTTTGCAGCTCCCCAACGAGCAGTAAAGTATCGACCAAGAGGCAAAAGTGTAAAGCCTAAATTCAGCATACTTCCTAATATGGTTACGACAATGTCGTTGGCGCCAATTTCCATTGCTAAAAGCAAAATTATAGTTTCTCCTAAGCACATATAGGAGAAGCCGTTCGCCATATTAAAATAGTAAATGCCTTTTATTGACCTAGCCTTCTGGGATGGTGTTAGTGGTCCAATACAAATCATTTTTTACAGCAATAAAATTGTTAATATATAATGCAAAATAGAATCAAGGCGTCAGGCATTTACAGCCTGACACCCATTCGAAAAATTATAAGGAAATAACCTTTACGCAACGCTCGTAAGCATCCTTAAGGAATTCAATATATTTATCCTTAAATGGAGTGTTGCCATGAGACATCTCAAAGCTGAAGCAGCGAGGATATGCTGATTTACGAACATCATCGCACAAACGCTTCCAATCAATAATACCATACAATGGAGGCTGATGTTGATCTCCACCACCATTATTGTCATGGAAATGCAATGCTTGAAGCCTGTCAAGATTACGCTCTAAGCACTCAATACCATTTGCTGTGCTTCCATCCTTCCAGTCAATATTTCCGTGACCAGAATCATAGCAAAGACCTACGCACTCTGCTGGATACTCAGAAAATACTTTTTCCAAAATTTCAAAAGTATCAAGAGCACCATTTTCAAGAGCCAAAGGAACACCTAGCTGCTCGCACATAGGCATAAGCTCATCAAGAGACTTTCTTAATGCATCTACTCTGGCCCATTGTTCTGCCTTCTGCTCTTCTGTGCTATTTCTATTAATCATAGGGATATGCATCATAACAGTACCTGTACCCTCAAGCATATGAAGCATCTCAATACGATTCTTTACAATCTCCACACCTTGCTTGCGATATACCTCCTGAGGATTATACCAGCAACAAAGAGGACCACCACCGATAGAACCTTCTGAACCATGAATATCAAGCAGCTTCAAATCATACTTCTTTAGCAAGCTCTTAATATACACGATTTCATCTGTTGTATAAAAATGGTCTGTGTTCCACTGATGGCACCAATGTAGGTGTGTAAAGCCTGCACCAGCTTCTTCACGAGCTTCCGCAATATAGCGTAGTGCATTCTCAGGATCTCCGCCAGATGAAAAATAATCTGTTGCAATTGCAATATCCATGTCATTACCCCTTTTTTATATTTTACAAATTTAATTTGAAAAGTATGCCTTACCCAATCTTTTCAATCAGGTAAGGCATAGTTAAATTATTCGTACTTGAACTTAAGTGTCTTAAGATCAGAATTCTTTGAAGAGCTTCCAACCAAAATCTCAAAATCACCAGACTCAACAACTGTTTCGCACTTACGATTTACAATTGCAAAGCTCTCGTATGGCAATTCAAACTCTACAAACTTCTCTTCGCGTGGCTTTAGATTTACCTTCTTCCACGCAATCAAATTCTTGCGTGGCCATGAAACAGAGCTTACACAATCGCGCATGTAAACCTGAACTGTTTCAACACCCTCGTAATTGCCCTGATTACGTAGGCGAACTGTAAACTTAACATTTTCGCCATGCTTGTACACATTCTTCTCAAGAGTTGGGAAGCGATATTGATACTGTGTATAAGACAAACCAAAGCCGAATGGGAATACGCCAAAGAAGCCCTTGCCCTGCATATCAGCATAATGCTCTTGGTGAGCACCTGCTGGCTGATTGTAGTAAACAGGAATTTGGCCAACATGACGTGGGAATGTGATTGGTAGACGGCCCTGTGGATTTACCTTACCGCTAATGATATTAGCAGCCGCCTCACCTGCCTCCATACCTGGTGAGAACATGCATAGAATTGCACGAGCCTTATCTGCATGCTCTGTAATAATCAATGGGCGTGAACCTGTGAATACAACAACAACTGGAACACCAGTTTCATTCAAAGCAGCAAACAGCTCATTCTGTCCGCCAAGTAGCTCAAGAGTTGCAGTACTGCACCACTCACCAATATAATCCAAATGATCACCAACCTGAAGAATTACTACATCAGAAGATTTTGCAACCTCAACAGCATGTGCAATCTCACTTGCATTGTAGCTAGTGATTCTACCTGAGCAACCACGTGCATATACAACATCCTTGTCACTATACTCTGCAAGAATGCCATCAAGAAGTGTCTTTGTCATGCGGCGTTCATGACGCTGCATAACACCTTGAAGCTGACCTGCACCCAACGACCAGTCACCTAGCTGTTGCAAGTCATCATCTGAGTTTGGTCCAATTACTGCGATACGCTTAATTGCATCGCGGCGCAATGGTAGCAAATTATCATTTTTCAAAAGCACAGCACTCTTCTCTGCTGCTTCCAATGCAAGCTTACGATGCTCCTCGCAGCCGATAATCTTAGAAGATTTATCTAAATCATAATAACGTGGATTTTCAAATAGACCAAGCTTAAACTTTAGAGAAAGGATGCGTCTGACTGCTGCATCAATATTCTCCATTGGGATTTTTCCAGAGTTTACATTTTCAAGTGTTCTTGCATAATAATCGCCAGGTGTCATCATCATATCATTACCTGCATTAGTAGCAACTGCAGATGACTCGCTTGAATTTTGAGTAACAAATTGCTCTGCATGAAGTCTCCAGCAATTACCCCAATCTGTAACAACCAATGCGTCAGAATTCCACTCATCGCGAAGAATTGTCTTTAGAAGCCAATCATTTGCTGTGCAAGGAACACCATCAATAATTTGATATGCTGTCATAAAAGAAGCTACACCAGCCTTTGCTGCCTCCTCAAATGGAGGAAGGAATACTGCGCGCATCTTACGCTCAGAGTGATCGCTCTCAGAAGCCTCGCGTCCGCCCTGAGTTTCACCATAGCCAGCAAAGTGCTTTGCACACGCAGCCACGCTCTCAGGATCAGAAAGACTCTTACCTTGATAGCCACGAACCATAGCAGCACCTAGCTTGCCAATGATGTAACGATCCTCACCAAAAGTTTCATTTACGCGGCCCCAACGAGCATCGCGAGCCATACAAAATACAGGGCTAAATGTCCAATGACAGCCTGTGTAAGCCATTTCACGAGCAGTTGCACGAGCAACGCGTTCGCACAATTCCTCATCCCATGCGCAAGCCATACCTAGCTGGGTTGGGAACATTGTTGCATTATGCTCCATTGAGTGGCCATGGATAGCATCAATACCTACTAACAAAGGAATGCCTAAACGAGTTTCTTCAACAGCTGCTTTCTGTGCTTCATACAAATCTTCATCTACACCGCAAAGAATAGAGCCAATAGCTTGCTCTCTTACTGCCTTAACAACATCGTCAAATACAGGCAACTGAACCATCTGACCAACCTTCTCTTCAAGGGTCATACGGCTCATTAAATCATTTACACGCTCTTCTACTGATAATTCTGGATTTTTATATGGTGCATTATTCATAATATATATGCTCATTTATAATTTTTTTGAAAAACATGCCACTTTGGCAACTAATTTGAATTTATTTTATCAAAAAATAAATAGCGTTTCTAGAAATAATGAACCAACAAACAAAAAAACCTCCACATAATTTTGTGAAGGTTTAGAAAATTGGGGTGAATGACGGGGCTCGAACCCGCGACAGCCAGAACCACAATCTGGAGCTCTACCAACTGAGCTACATTCACCATCTCGTAAAAAAGATGCGCATATGGTATCACAAACCAACCACCCTATGCAAGCACTATTTTTATTTTTTTAACAAAATCTTATAAAATGTCTATTCCCAAGATTTTTCTCATTTAATACACGAATAAAACTATTTCTGCTCAACAAAGCATTTAAAGACGAATGAGTTTGAATGTGTAGCCTTATTTTCCTTTAGTCGATTTACTGTATCTAAATCGTACATTCTAAATTCACTCACATATATAGTGACAGAATCATCTATTTTCCAAATAGATTCATCTTCTGTTAGTTGAAAATCATAAAAATCTTTTAAGTCTGATTCTTTTGCTCGCTCTGTAATTGGTTCAATAAAGCGAGTTACATCATACTCGTTAACTTCTGCAGGAATATCTTTATTTGTGAATTTTAATTTATAGGCTCCATCTATATATAAAAAACACTTGTCATCATCAACACCTCTCCATGATTCTGTAGAAATATATCGCAAATTACTTTGAGATACTGGAATATACTCAAGAGAAAATTTTGATTTCACACATATAATAATATCAAAGCATTCTTCTTCAATCAGTTCATCAAGTCCCAAGACATGATTTATACTATAATAAGATTGGCGACAATATTCAGGCGTTATTTTGCACTTTGAAAATTCAGACAAAGGTTTACGCATTGAAAATTGATCTGACACAACAAATGAACCATTGCCTTCTTCTTGGAATAAATTGTTCAAGTCCCAAGCCCAAGCACTGTCCAATGTTTTAAAATCCTCATTAGTAAATTTAAAACCATCTGGAATAACAATTTTTCCATCTTGTAACAAATTGTTTTTTACAAAAACTTGCTTAATTCTATTATTTTGACTTCTCACTGACATGTCATAAATATTAAATGGGCTTGCACCTAAAATTGCTGTAACAATTGCAGCAAAAGTAAAAATTGATTTGATAGGCTTATTACGAACAGCAAGATACAAACCGTAAATACCAACAACAAGAGTACCCATTCCTGCCATTCTTATTGGTGTTAAACCATATGCATTATATCTTATTACTATACCTACAATTTGAACAATAACAATAGGAATAATAAGTATTGAACACCATCTGATGACAAAAGATAAAAATCTATTACTTGTCCCCCTTAGCAGCATAAATACATAGAGATAAACTAATATTACTATGGAGGAGTAAAAGTTTAAAAATCCAGATGGCATATCCCATCTAGTAATAATTTTAATAATATAGATTAAAAGAATAGATAGCAAAACCAAACAAGGTATCACTAAAAAGATAAAAACATTATTAAACCTTTTTGTGCGTTCAACCACTTCATCTTTTTTTGGCAACTGTGAAAGAAATAAAATAGGACATATAGCAAAAAAACAAAATATTGAAATTTCTGAAAAGACAGGAACCTCGTTAATAGAAAAAATCATTGAATCAAAAGCAAATAAGCATGTTATTAATCCCACAAAAAGGACAAATGACGCGATCAACGCAAAAAGTAAACTTGAAAGCAAACTGAGATATACTGTATCTTGATTCTTTTCTCTTACAAACAATCTAATACTTAAAAATCCCATCATTAAAATTGTTGTATAATAAAAGAATGATGGATACATAATATTTTCATCTATGGCATACTCTAACAATATCTTTTGGCCCCAAAAAGATATTGCAGTAACAGCAGTAGTTACAATAAGTTCAACAATTCTTTTAGATTCTTTCTTTGAAAAGCGATTAAATAATAGATGAGTAAAGAATGCTGCAACAGTTGCATATATTTCAGCAAGAATTCTTTCGAAAGGTTCAGAAGCATTTGATCTGTTTATTGACAAATCGAAGTCAATTGCAAATACTAAAATCATGATATAAGCCAAAGGAAAGCGCTTAAATCCTTCAACCAGATTTCTACCTTGTGTTGTGAAAAATTCCTTAATTTTCATAAAACCTCTGCAAAAATTACCGAATTATAATTACGGCAGCAGGATCATGCCACCATTTAACGATTTGCCAAGCACTACTTCTATAACCTCCAATCCAGCCACCCTCTCCATATTTTGTCTCTGGAAGGTAGAAATATTCTGGATAGGTTTCAGCAAATGTTTTCCATCCAGTATCAGTTGGACGAATCCAGTTTGTACATGCTCCTTTTGAATACATATCCCACATTGGATCATTTGTATCCGTTCCAGCAGAGGTAAATCCATTTTTAGGAAAACCACGCCAATAAATGTTGCGCTTTTGAGTGCCGGTAAACACACGACTACCTATGGTTTCTAATCCCTTTGGCATCACAATATTTGTAAGAGCATTACAGCCGCTGAGCGAAGTATAAAAAATCGTTACAGAATCAGGCACAACCAATTCTGTGATGGCAGAGCAACCCTCTAATGTTCTTCTACCAATAACCTCAAGCCCATTATTCAATTTTATCTTTTTTAACTCAGTGCAATAGGCAAAATCACCATCGCCATGATTAGTATAACCCATATTCTTTAATCCCGCACCAGCAGTGAAAGATGTAATTTTTGTACGATGGAATGTTTCTTTTATATCGGTTACACCATCAGGTAGAACAATATCTCCTGTAAGGTTTGAGCAGCTCTTAAAGGTTTGAATCCATGCACCACTCATACCAGGATGAAATGTCACAGATTGAAGGTTTGCACAATTTATAAATTCATTCTGCCCCATTTTACAACCAGACTGAAAAACAACATTTGTTATCGTCTGAACATTAGCACACAAGCCATCTCCACCATCAATTTTTTCTACACCCTTACCAACGATTAAGGAAGTAATTGATGTTTTATTAAATGTTTCAATCATATAAGTAATTCCATCAGGAACTACTATATCACCTGTAATTGGTGATGATCTAAAGGTCCTACTTAATGACCCAGTAAGAGAAGAAGGAAGTTTAATTTCACAAGACAAATTAGGACATTCACGAAATGAGGCACCACCTAATGTTATTAGCGATTCAGGAAATTTTACTGACGTTATGCTAGAATTTGAATTAAAAGCATTATCGTCAATAACTTCAATAACATATCCTTCGCCAACACCTGTTGAAAGATCCAAATCGGCAATTGTTGTATTAGACTTATTGTTACCAATTTTAAGTCTAGCACCATCAATTACAGAAACATTTTCCAGAACAGTAGTGCCTTGAGTTAGGGTTTTTGCAGCACTATCATATATCCACTCAGCATAAGCCGCAGATACAAATCCTAAGAAAAGTAATAATGTAACATATTTCTTCATAGTTATTCCTATAAAACAGCAATTAATAAACATTTATAAGTATCAATAGTCATATATTACCATACTTCTACCCTATTAAGTCAATAAATGTTTATGTATTTCTCTTTTATCTAGTTGTGTTTTTTAATGCAATTACTAACTGTAGCTATATCACCTTAAAAGATTTGTACACACATTAATGCTTGTTTATATCCAATTTATATTATATAATTTTTATTAAAAAGGTTAGATTTATCCATCACAAACAAAGGAAATACCAATGAATAGACAAGAAGCAAAAAGACGAGCAACTGAGCTCGTTGCCAAAATGACATTAGAAGAAAAAGCTTCACAACTTAGATATGATGCTCCAGCTATTGAGCGACTAGGAATCCCTGAATACAATTGGTGGAATGAAGCACTTCATGGTGTTGCCCGTGCAGGTACAGCAACAATGTTCCCTCAATCAATTGGTATGGCAGCTAGTTTTGACGAAGAATTACTACTAAGCATCGGCGAAATTATCGGTATCGAGGGTCGTGCTAAATATAATATGCAAAGCAAGCGCGAAGACCGTGATTGTTATAAAGGTCTTACCTTTTGGTCTCCTAATGTAAACATTTTCAGAGATCCTCGCTGGGGCCGAGGACAAGAAACATATGGTGAAGATCCATATTTGACATCAAGACTAGGTGTACAGTTTGTTAAAGGTATCCAAGGAGATGGCGAATATCTGCGAGCAGCAGCTTGTGCAAAGCATTTTGCTGTTCACTCAGGACCAGAACCTGAGCGTCACTCTTTTAATGCAATAGCATCTAAAAAAGATATGGAAGAAACATACCTACCTGCTTTTGAGGCTTGTGTTACTGAAGCAAAGGTTGAGTCTGTCATGGGTGCATACAACAGAACAAATGGCGAACCATGTTGCGCTCATGAAGTTTTGATGAATGAGTATCTACGTGGTAAATGGGGCTTCGAGGGTCATTATGTTTCAGACTGCTGGGCTATTAAAGATTTTCATGAATTTCACAAGATTACAGAGGGACCAGAGCATTCTGTTAAGCTTGCTTTGGAGAAAGGATGCGATGTAAATTGTGGATGCACATATCAGCGTATTCTTGACGCTCATGCACAGGGTTTAATTGATGAGAAATATATTGATCGTTCATGCATACGTCTTTTCACCACTCGTTTTATGCTAGGTATGTTTGACAAAACAGAGCTAGATGAAATTCCATTTGAAAAAGTTGAGTGCAAGGAACACATTGATGTAGCTCACAGAGCTGCAAGAGAAAGTGTTGTAATGCTTAAGAATGACGGTATTCTTCCTCTAAAGAAGGATGCGATAAAGACAATTGGTGTAATTGGTCCAAATGCAAATAGCAGAATGGCTCTAATTGGTAACTACCATGGAACTTCTTCTCGATATACAACAGTATTAGAAGGTATCCAAGATTATGTTGGCGACTCTGCACGTGTATACTATTCAGAAGGCACACATGTTTGGTATCTAACTTTAGAGGGATTATCAAAGAAGGACAAGCCAGACCAGCTAGCTGAGGTATCTACTGTTTGCGAGCACTCAGATGTTGTAGTTCTAGTAGTTGGACTTAATGAAAAATGCGAAGGTGAAGAAGGTGACGCAGGAAATGGCGACAAAGATTCACTACAACTTCCAGAACCACAGAGAATCTTGATGGACACTGTATTTGCAAGTGGCAAGCCTGTCGTTGTTGTTAACATGACAGGTAGTGCTGTTGACCTACGAGTTGCAAACGAAAAGGCAAATGCAATTATTCAGGCATGGTATCCTGGAGCAAGAGGTGGTAAAGATATTGCAGATATCCTATTTGGTGAGGTATCTCCATCTGGCAAACTCCCTGTGACATTCTATAATAGCGATGCTGATCTACCTGATTTTCGCGATTACTCAATGGAAAATAGAACATATCGCTACTTTAATGGTACTCCACTCTTCCCATTTGGCTTTGGTTTGACATACGGAAATTGTAAAGCAACCGCAATTACCGCTTCTGGTGACACATCAACTGCAAAAGTAAATGTTACTGTAAGAAATGATAGCGCTACTGCAACTGAAGATGTTCTTCAAATCTATATTAAGGATGAAGAAAGCGAATTTGCCGTACGTAATCACAGCCTATGTGCATTCAAGCGCGTTAAGCTGGCAGCGGGCGAAGAGAAGCAAGTAGAGATTGATATTTATGAGCGAGCATTTACATCTGTTAATGATGATGGCGAGAGAGCTATTCGCTCAAAGAAATTCACTCTATTTGCAGGTTTCTCTCAGCCTGACTCACGCAGTGCAGAATTAACTGGCAATAATGCAGTGAGTTGTTGTTTTAACATTTAACGAGTTGCTTCTCAATAATGACACAAAACTAACGATAAGCAACTAGTCAAAAAATACTTTTTTTAGCTAGTTGCTTATGATAAAATTTATATATAAATTTTCTATTAACCCTATTTAGAAGAAAGAGCTAATCATGAAACCAGATTCTCAATTCAATTTAGTAAAGGAAATGCTTGAAACAGCAGTTGTAATTAAAAACTTTGATTTTTCTCAAACAGCAGCAATCGCTGAGGAAATCAAAAAGACTCGCAAGCTAATGCTTACCGGCGAGGGCTCAAGCCGCATTTTCCCTGCAAAGAACCTAATGTACTTATTCCAAAAGAAAGGTGTTGATGTTGCTGTAAATACTGATGGTGCATATCAGGCAGCTGAATATGATCTTTCAAAGAGCGTTGTTATGGTTGCTTCAAACAGTGGCAAGACAAAAGAGGCAGTTACTCTAATCAAAAAGCTTCAAGGTGAAAACCACCAGCAGATTTATGGTGTTACAGCTACAGCTAACACACCTATCGCTGATTTACCAAATGCAAGCGTTGTTCTTTCATGTGGTCCAGAAGAAGCTGTTGCTGCAACAAAGAGCGTTGTTGAGCAGGCTCTTGTTTACCAGTCTGTACTAACAAATATCAATGGCTGCAAATGCATGAACGAGAATCGTGAGAAGGCTGCCGTACTTGCTGAGCAGATTATGCTTCAGGAATACGATGCTGAGCTAATCAAGAAGATTGCTAATGCACGTATGATTTTCTTTGCTGGACGCAATGATGGTGTCGCTGAAGAGCTAACTCTAAAGACAAATGAGATTACACGTAAGCGTAGCGACTACCTAGAAGGCACATATGCTCTTCATGGCATTGAAGAAGTAATGCGCGAAGATGATGTAATTATCTTCATCGAGCCATGGGAAAGCGAATTTGAGAAGATTCAGAATATCTTTGAGAAAAATATCGGTGCAACTGTTATTGTTATCGCATCACAGGAAACTCCATTCCCGACAATCAAGATTCCTGAGCTATGTGGCTACAATAACTATTTCCGCCTAATGGCTGGCTGGAACCTACTTGTTCAGACAGGTATTGCTCTAGGCGTGGATTTGGACCACCCTACTCGCGCACGTAAGATTGGTAACGCAATATAATTTAACGAGCAACCCATCTGGAGAGAATTATTGTCTCTGGATGGGTTTATCATAATAAGATTTAAGATATAAAAATATGAAAAAAGGCTACGAGCTACTAGATAGCGGAAATGGAAGAAAGCTGGAGCGCTTTGGTGAAGTTGTACTTGCAAGACCATGTGCACAGGCAGTGTGGAAGCCTACCCTGCCACGTAGCGTTTGGGAGCAGGCAAATGCTTCATTTGACCGTGAAGATGGCAATCGCTGGCATGGACGTGCAAAGCTTCCTGAGCATTGGATTCTTGAGGATAGAGGAATGAAATTCCATCTGTCTACAACAGATTTTGGTCATCTGGGTATTTTCCCTGAGCAACGTGCCCAATGGGCATGGATCCGCGAAACTGTAGCCGCTGCTGTAGCAAAGCGTAAGCGCGAAGTTTCCGTACTCAATCTTTTTGCTTATAGCGGAGGTTCAACATTGGCAGCAGCTATGGGTGGTGCTAAAGCAACCCACCTAGATGCTTCTCGTGGCATGGTGCAATGGGCTAGCGAAAATGCTTCTCTCAATGGTTTAGATGGCATTCGCTGGATTGTTGATGATGCACACAAGTTCATGCAGCGTGAGCTACGTCGTGGCCGTAAATATGATGGCATTATTCTTGACCCACCTACATTCGGCAGAGGCGAAGGTGGCGAAATGTACAAAATCGAACGCGATTTGATGAATACTCTTAAGCTTTGTCGTGACCTATTGACCGACGATCCATTATTCATCCTTCTAAGCTCACATACACCTGGTTGTACACCACAAGTACTGGAGAACGTAATTTTCCAAGCTACTGCAGGTATTCCAGGTAATGCACAAAGTGGCGAAATGCTACTGACTGGTGCTGATGATGTATTTCCACTTCCAAGTGGAACATACGTCCGCTGGACAGCTAAAGGCAACTAATCTTTTTTGTTAAGAGAATGAAAATTTCTGTAATCATTCCTCTATACAATTCCAGTGCAACTATTGCACGTACAATTGCATCCCTTAAAGCACAAACGCTTGAGGGATGCGAATTCATTTTAGTTGACGACTTTTCCTGCGACAACTCTGTTGAGCAAGCAACCCTTCTCACAAATGGAGATTCTCGCTTCTCAATTCTCACACAACCATATCGCACAGACCCATTTCAAGCTCGTACTCGTGGCATAAATTCAGCCAAAGGCGAATATGTCATGTTCCTAGATGCGGATGATGAATTTACGCCTGATGCCTGCGAGATTGCATACAAAACAATCACAGAGCAAAATGTTGATATTTTTTGCTTTGGTTCAACAGTAATTGGCACACCAAATACATCTCTTATCGAGCTTAAGAATACACAAAAGCATTTGGATTGTGCAGAGGGTTTTTCTGGAAAAATTTCAGGAAGCGATGCTGTTAAAGATTTCTACTTCAAAAACAACAAATTTGGCACATCTATCGCACTTTGGAAAAAGGTTTTCCGTAGAGCTATTCTTGTAGAAGCAGTAAACAAAGTGGTGCCGACAGCACCATTACGCTATGGACAAGATCTCCTTCAGCTAATCATTACAATGCTTCACACACAAAGCATCTACGTTGATAATTCAATTAAGCTACACAAATACTATCTTGGAGCTGGAGGAACACAGCAAGGAAAGTCAGCTCTTTCAATGAGCAATTTTGAGAGAATGCTCACTACAAAAAACTCACTTAACACACTAAAAAAATATTTTGAATGCCATGCTGACTCTGCCACAATTATGACAAACAGCATTAACAATGCGCATGCATCCTATCTAAATACATGCTGTGGCAATTTTTGGTACTTAAAGGACGAGGAGCTATTTGATGGCTTCAATAAGCTTTATTCTACTTGGGGAGAAGCTATTTACACTACCCCATTCTTTTATTCTCCAGCAAATCTAATAAGATTTAAGCGTTTTGTAGTTCAAGCGATTGAGCCAGAAAAGCAAAACCGATTAAAACAAAAGCTTATCAAATTATTTCTCTCTATTCCTTTTTACAAAACAAAATTATATCTTAAAATCTTACTTAATAAATAGAAATTAGATGTAAAAAAATAATTTGATACAAAACAATCATTAAGAAATAACTTAATGATGATGCTAGCGAACAAATTGATCTAGATTTGCGAGCAGTTCCTCGTCTATCTTGCGACCC
>JAGCJJ010000022.1 GCA_017648065.1 Kiritimatiellia bacterium
GCCACCAAACCCTCGACACCATACAAACCCATTCGTGCGAATTCGAGCACATTCGTGTTCTTAAAAACCGCACTAATTCGTGTATGCGCAATCCTGCCATCCTGTACACTTTTTCGCACATACAGAACCTAGCCACAAAACCCTCGACACCACATACCAATTCGTGCGAATTCGAGCACATTCGTGTTCTTAAAAAACCGCACTCATTCGTGTATACGCAATCCTGCCATCCTGTACACTTTTCGCACATACAGCACCTAGCCACAAAACCCTCGACACCATACAAACCCATTCGTGCGAATTCGAGCACATTAAAATGATCGCTTCGCGAAAAAGTAAAAAGGCGTGGACCGAAGCCCACGCCTTTTATTTTTTAAGCTTTATCTTAAAGTTTTAGCAACGATTAACGAGCCTCAACCTTGAAGAAGCCTGTAGCTGTTGTAGCAGGAACTGTAGCAACGCCATTAGCGAATATTGCAGAAACCTCTACCCACTCATCGCCTAGGTTCTCGCAGAAGAATACCTTAACTTCTGTGTAGTCACCAGCGATTGTTAGCTCAGCTGTATCGCCATTGATTGCGATAGCTGTTACTGCTACTGGAGCGAACTCAACAACCTGCTCTTCTACATAGTAGTAGCCATCAGCATATACAACAACGTAGTTCGCTACGCCAGATGCAACAGTTAGACCATCAGCTGCATACAACTTAGCAGCTGCGTCTGTGATTGTGAATGTACCTGTAGCTGCAAAACCATTTAGGTCAAGAGTTGCTGTAGCTGCGATTGTAACATCCTCTGTAGCATTTGCGATTAGCTTAACTGTCTCACCAGCCTCTGCTTCTTCAAAAGCACCTGCTAATGTAGTGAATAGAGTGTTGTAGCCATTTGCTTCATCGATTGCAGCAACCACGCTTGTAACAGCTTCAGAAGAGCCATCGATTGTGATTGTAGCACCCTTACCGCTTGCGCCATTAACTGCAACAACAGAGTCATCCTTGATATGGAACTGAGAACCTGTAACAACAACCTGTGTACCAGCAGCATCCTGGTTCAAGGAAATTGCACCATAATACTCGCTAGAAGAATTGTCATTGCAATAGATTTCTGAACCAGTAATTGTGATTTCTGCATTTGCAGCACCTGCATTAAATGCATTTAGACCTGTTAGTGTAGAATCTGTGATTGTAACAACTGCGCCCTCAGCTGAAGCAGCTAGGTTAACAGCATAGTTCTTAGCTGTAACATCAACATCTGTGATTGTAACATTTGTTGCACCGCCAATGATGTTGATACCACGCTCACCATTAGCAACGATTGTTAGGTTCTGAATTGTTGCACCATTAGCACCATCAACGTTGATTGCGCGAGGAGCTGTAGATGTTAGAGTGTGACCGTTACCATCAAAAGTGATGTCCTTATTGATTGTGATGATCTCGCTAGCTGTGATGTCAGCATTAAGAGTAATTGTCTGACCAGCCTTAGCAGCATCAATAGCTTCCTCTAGAGTTTCGTAACCAGCATCGCCAATGTATGCAACTGGTGTTACAACTCTATCTACGCCCTCAGTGCCATTGAATACGATTGAAGATCCTGCGATAGCATTAAATCCAGCAAAGGAATCACCAGCAACAACAACCTTACCGCCATTAACAGTAACTGTTGCACCAGTTGCTGTCTTGTAGGTAGAAATTGCACCGTAGTCTTCTTTTTCATTTGCATCAACGTTTGTGATGTTTGTGTCGTTGATAGCAACTGTGGCACCTGCACCTGCAACGTTAACAACTGCCAAACCTGTTAGGTCAGAGTCGTTGATTGTTACGTTTGCTGCACCAGCTGAAGTTGCAATCATAACAGCATTATTCTTAGCTGAAGCTGTTACGTTATTTAGTGTTACAGTTGAAGCCTGATTAATGATATTAACTGCACGCTCACCAGCATTGATTGTCAAGTCGTTGATTACTACAGCGCCTGTTGTGTCAATATTGATTGCACGAGAAGCTGTAGAAGTTAGAGTGTGACCGTTACCTTCGATTGTGATACCCTTTGCAATTGTGATGATTTCTGTTGCAGAGAAATCTGTGTAAACCTCAATAGTTGCATCCTCAGCAGCTGCTGCATAAGCATCAGCAAATGTATCGTATGGCATACCTGCAACAATGAAGTCTGCTGTTGCTAGAGTGTAAGAACCATCCTCTGCCTCAGGCATTACGAAGCCCTTCTCTGCAGTTGCAACGGCACCCTCAATTGTTGTGCCTGCGATTGTAGCTGCTACTGATTCAGATGTGCCATCAGCTAGATTTGTCTGATAGAAAGCATATTCACCAGCAAGAGTGCCACCATTTACTGTTACAGTTGTAGGCTTTTCTGTTGTGTGCTGTGATAGAGCAATAGCTGCACCTAGAACTGTTGAGCCATTACCATTAGCTGTAGCATCGAAATCGCCATTAGCTGTAATTGTTGCACCATCAACAACCAAATCACCAGCACGCATTTCAATACCTGTTGTACCTGTGATTGTAGCAGCATCGATTGTTAGTGTACCAACCTGTGGGTGGTAGATTGCTAGATCAGCTTCGTGAGAAACAACTGCATTATCTGCGATGTAAATTTCAGAAGCTGCCTTGTTTAGACCATTGCCCTGGATAGCAGCATAACCTGCTTCAGTTGCATATAGCTTACCATGAACATCAAGAGCTAGCTGTGCGTTAGCGTTAGTTGTATTCTTCATGAATACAACACAGTTGTCAGAAGCATTAAGTACAGCACCTGCGCCAACTGTTGCCTTACCATTCTTGATGTAAACAACATCATAACCCATTGGAGCATTAACAGTACCGTTGTCAATTGTTAGCTGAGCGCCACCATCAACAACGAAAGATGCCTCAATTGTCTTACCATTTAGGTCAATTGTAGCATCACTATTGAATGTCAATTCGCCGAAGCTTGTCTCATCAGAGTCACCGAAAAGAGTTAGATCACCGCCATTAGCTGCAACCCATGCGAATGCTTCTGCATATGTCTCAAACTGCTTATCACCAACAGAAGCAACGTATGTTACGTCGATGCCTGTATCAGCCTTGAAGTTATCGATTGTACCTGTACCACGGAATGAAACAGATGTAACAACCTTCTTTTCTGTATTAGCAGCTACGTATGATGCGGATTTGTCATCGATTGTAACTGTAACGATAGGCTTGCCTGACTCGTCATTGTACTTGATTGTGATATTAACGTGCTTTGTATCGCCATCAGCAATCTTGAAGCCTTCTAGTGCATCCCAAACCTGTGCGCCTTCAATTGTCTGATATGCGCAAAGCTCTGTAGAACCATCTTCTAGAGCCTTTAGGTAGATAGCTGTCTGCATATCTTCTGTTGTGTTTGGCTCAACATCAGAAGCAACAAACTTTACATCTGCATCAAGGATTACAGAATCATAGTTTTCTGCTACTGGTGTAGGTGTCCATGTTAGATCCTCACCCTGTGTATCTAGCACAAGCTTCTGTCCTGAGATAACAGAAAGGTCATCAGCATTCTGAGTCCAGGAACCCTGAGCCTCAGTTTCTGGTAGCTTACCCTCAGCATAGCTATCGAAATTGATAGACCACCAAGGAGATGTTGAAGCAGCCATAACTGATGTCATAGCTACTGCAGCAGCTACTGCGATAGTTTTTTTCATTAGTTTTGAGAACATGTCTCTTCTCCAATTTTAGTTCTTGTTTTAATGTTAGTTTTAGTTTGGAAATATGCACCAAGCCATACAAATTTTCAGCATATTTTGACGTGCAAAACACAACGAAAAAATACGTCCTAGTACAAATTTCACCTCATATATTACCAAATCAATGGTTTGAATTCAAGTTTTTTGAAGGAAAATTTAATAATTTTTATAGTAAATTTGCTTTATCTAGTGCTTTGCAAATGGCAATACGAAAAAACGGGAATAATAACGAAGATACATGAAATAAACATTCCTAAAATGTAGCAATGAAACGCAAATATAAGACCAAAAAACAGGTGAAATGCCTAAAATTGCGAAACAATACAGCATGTGCGTGTGCACTAAATATTTCAAACTGTGCTTGAAGTTTGAAATTATGAATTTCTTTGGGTGTAGATTTGCTTGCCTAACTTATTAATAATTGCAAGCTTTTCTTCTATCGTACCAGCATTGTTTAAACCAGCATTTGTGCTTGTTTCAAGGCAACGTAAACCACGACGCAAATGTCCTGATATATCAGCCCAACCAAGATCTTGAGCAATTCCTAACACTGCCACATTTAAGATACCAATCTGATTTGAGCCTCTGTAAATATCGCCCCAACTGCCACGCTCTGTTTGATTACTGCGAATATAACCCAATGCTGCATCAAGTGGTGTAAACAATTCAGGATAAGCACCTGTTTCATATAGCTTAACAAGTGTAAGCGTAGCCATTGAGTGGTTGTAATTTTCTTCGGCACCAGTAAGCACATCACCAAAGAAACCATTTGCCTTTTGATTCTGCACTAATAGCTCTGCTAAATGTGCAAATTGTGAATCTGTTGCTTCAAGCTCATTTGACTCAAGCTTTTGCAATAATGCTACAACATCATAAATTGACATTGTTGTAGCAGACTCTGCCACAACTGTCTCAATTGGAGCAACCTTTGCCTCATCACTGGCAAATTGTTCAATTGCTTCTGAATTAGGCTGAGATATGTAGATTCCTAAACCAATACAAAAAGCTATTGCTGCAGCACCAACGCCTATTCCAGAATAAAGCATACGCTTATAAAGCTGCTGAGTAATTGCTCGCTCATGCTTTATAGCTGACATCACTTTTTCTGAAATATCTGTAAATTGCTCCTCTGGAACTGCCTGCAACTTAGATATTATATCATTGTAGCTTGATAAATCTTCTTTTTCTTGGTTAGCGTTTTCCATAACACACCTCGCCTACTTATCTGTCTTAGTAAGATATGCTTTTATACGCTCAAGGCCAACGGATACGCGCGACTTGATGGTACCAAGTGGCACTCCCAATATTTCAGCTGCCTCTTGATAAGCCATGCCTTGCATCACAACAAGTACAATGGTCTCTCGTAAAGCAGGAGTAAGAGTAGCAAGTGCTGCCTGGACATCATCACTCTCGCCAGTATGCTCTTTTGGCTTCTCGTATTGCGGGGCTTCCTCTCCATACTTTTCCAGCAAAGCTGCCTGACGTTCTTGTTTTCTAATATGATCTATCATTACTTGACGGGCAAGCAGGTAAAGAAAGGTTGTGAACTTTGCCTTTGCTTCATAAGTGGAGCGAACACGATACAACTTGAGAAATGTCTCTTGAGCCATATCTTCTATGTCTATATAAACGCCACAACGACGAAAAAAGTTCATTAAAGAATTCTGATGTTTTTTCACAAGTATAGAAAAGGCATCCAGCTCGCCTGCTTTGGCTGCTAGCATTAAGGAGACATCCTCCTCTGCTGATTTATCAATATCCTTTTCCATTGGCATCAATATAATTTCAAAACATCATCTTTTATTTTTGGTGCAGCTACTTCTAAAAACATAATTGCTGTGGTCAGGTCAAAACAATTGACCTAACCATAGCAAATTAAAGTATTAAATCTCAAACACTTGCTTAGCGAGGTGTTAAGATTTCTGCACCAGTTGCTGTTACTGCAACCATATGCTCAAAGTGAGCTGCTGGCTTCTTATCGCGAGTAACAACTGTCCATCCATCACTTAATGTTTTAACGTGACGAACGCCTAGGTTAAGCATTGGCTCAATACAGATAACCATGCCCTCTTTGAGAAGAGGACCGCGACCTGCCAAACCATAGTTAGGAACTGGTGGATCCTCATGCATTGAGGCACCACAGCCATGGCCTACATACTCGCGTACAATGCCTAAATGAGCTGAATTTGCTACCTTCTCTACTGCGTGAGAAACATCACCAAGTCTTACACCTGGCTTAATTACTGCGATAGCTGCTGCGAGAGCTTCCTCTGTCTTAGTTACAAGACGAATAACATCAGGATCAGTCACTCCAACCATTACAGTCTTAGCATTATCACCTACATAGCCATTATACCAAACACCTACGTCAATACTGACAACATCGCCTTCTTTGACTACCTGTGGACCTGGTATACCATGAATAACAACCTCGTTGATAGAAATGCAGGTTTGTGCAGGATAGCCATAATAGCCTAGAAATGCACTTTTTACTCCCAATGATTCCATTGTGGAAAGTGCGATATCATCTAGCTGCTTAGTTGTAATACCTGGAACAACAGCATCGCAGGTCACACGCAACACTTCTGCTGCGATGCGGCCTGCTTGACGCATAATTTCTATCTCCTGAGGAGTTTTTATTTTAATATCCATTGGCTATTACTTTACAATGTGAGCGCCTTCAGAGCACTTGATTGTGCGGATATCACAGCGCTGGCTGAACTTATTAGCATATACATTACGTAAAGCAACTGCAGCAGCATCTGCATCCTCTACCTTAACCATCACTACTACACTGCCACCAAAGCCACCGCCGGACAAACGAGCACCAAGTACACCAGGAACTGCCTTTGCACCATCAACTAGCACATCCAGCTCTGGGCATGAGTTCTCAAAGTAATTTCTTGAGCTTGCATGAGACTCAAACATTAGCTTACCAAAGCCCTCAAGATCATTGTTGCGCAATAGCTCAATAGCTGTTAGCACGCGGTCATCCTCACCAATTGGGTGAGCACTGCGCTTAGCAACTAGAGGCTCCATATCATCCTTATGCTTTAGCCACTCCATCCAAGTAACATCGCGTAGTGCTGTTACAGGGTGATCTAGAGCAGAAGCAAAGTATGCAGCTGCCTGCTCACACTTTTGACGGCGCTCATTGTATGCACCATCTACGAGTGCATGCTTTGCATTTGTATTGCACATTAGGAAGCAAACATCTGAGCTGATATTTACATTCTTGATATCGAATGTACGGAAATCGCTCCAAACAAGTGCATCCTTAAAACCATAAATGCTTGATACCTGATCTAGCAAGCCACATTTTACGCCAGCATATTCATGCTCTGACTTCTGACCAATCTTTGCAAGGTCCAGCTTGCTTACTTCAATTCCATAAAACTTTGAGAAAGCTAGACCAGCAGCAACCTCAAGAGCTGCAGAGCTGGACAAACCAGAACCAAGAGGGATATTACCTAGGAACATTGCCTTAAAGCCACGAGTTGCTGGCTTTAGCTTATTGAAGCCTGCTAGCACGCCCTTAACATAGTTTGACCACATATATTCGCGAGATACTGTTGGAGCTGCAGCATCAAATGTTGCCTCCTCCATAACGTCGCCAGCAGTCAAGAAAGCCTCTGTGCCCTCACCTTCTGTAGAAGCAATAGCAAAGAAAGTACCATAGTTAATTGCTGCAGAAAGCACATAGCCCTCATTATAGTCAGTATGATTACCAAGAATCTCTACGCGACCTGGTGCATAAGATACAACCTCAGGCTCAACACCATACTTTGCTACGAACTTATTGACTAGAATGTCATAAACACTCTTATTTACAATTTCTTTATCCATAAGTATTATCCTCTAATGATTGCTAGCACTTCATCGCGCTTTGCTTCCATCATTTCCTTTGTTTTTGCTTCAAGATTTAGGCGAATCAATGGCTCTGTATTAGAGCAACGGACATTAAACCACCAATCCTCAAATTCTACGCTGATACCATCAAGCTCGAACTCCTTGCCATCCTTACCATAAGTTTCCTTAAGCTGAGCAAGAACCTTATCTGCAACCTCCTTAGAAGCAAGGCGAGTATTGATTTCACCACTTGCAAAGTAACGCATAATTGGCTTAATCATTTCAGAAAGTGGCTTATCTGACTTGCTTACGATATTTGCAAGAGAAATTGTTGCCATAGCAGAGCTTTCTGCTGTTGAATTTGCCTTAAAGTAGTAGTGACCGCTTAGCTCACCAGCAAATACTGCATTGTTCTCGCGCATCTGGCTCTTAATAAATGCATGACCAACACGGCTCATCATTGGAACACCACCAGCCTCTTGAATTACTTCCTTAACAGCCCATGAGCTACGTAGATCGTAGAAAATTACTGCACCAGGATTTGTTGCAAGAATATCCTGAGCGATAAGAGCTGTCATAATATCCATTGGGATAATCTCACCACGCTCATCAACAAAGCCAGCACGGTCAGCATCACCATCAAATGCTACACCAAAATCAAAGCCACCCTTCTTAACTGCTGCACGCAAATCATCAAGAGTATCTGTCTTTAGAGGATTTGCCTCATGGTTAGGGAATGAACCATCTGGAGTCTCGAACAAAGGAACAATCTCGATAGGAAGACCTTCAAATGTCTTTGCCTCCCAAATACCCATAGCATTAGCAAAGTCAGCAACAATGCGAATTGGACGCTTAATATCTGCTACCTTACGAAATTCCTCTGCATAAGCAGCTGTCATATCAATCTGCTCAATTTTACCCATCTTCTCTGCTGTTGGAGCAAATGCACCAGAAAGGATAATCTTCTCAATATCAGCAATACCTGTTGCACCACTGATAGGCACTGCATTTGCGCGAGATAGCTTAAAGCCATTATACTCGCCTGGATTATGAGATGCTGTAATCATGATACCTGCATCACAGCCCAAAGCTGAGTTTGCATAGTATGAAATAGGTGTTGAGCAAAGACCTAAATCTACAACATCAGCACCTAGCTCATTGATACCTCTTGCTAGTGCTTCAAAAAGTGATTGTGAATGAGGACGGATATCGCGACCAACTGCAACCTTGTGACAGCCTAAAAATGTCACAAATGCACGTCCAATATCATAAGCCAACTCCTCTGTTAGCTCTGTTCCATAAATACCACGAATATCGTATGCCTTAAAAACTCCGGCCATAATTAACTCCCAAATTTTAATATATACACAATAATATTATTAATTTGGTTATCATTTTACCTTATAAAAACGCTTCACTCAAGAAAAAAACAAAAAAAACGAAAGAAAGAATAAAAATAATAACACCATTCAATATGAAATACTGGAAAAAACAGACTTTGGAGAACAAAAAAAGTATGAAAATCACACGGCTGACATTACCAATTGACCCATAAAATTTAATTCATTTTTAGGTATTTTTTAGTCAAAACTCTATACATTTACACTTATTTATAGTAAAATAGTCCTATAAAGTTTAGAAAGTAGAGGCAAATCAATGCGCATATTATGTATTGGAGATGTTGTTGGATCTCCTGGAAGAAGAATTTTCAAATCAAAAGTAAAAGAGCTAAAAGATAGCGGCGCAGTTCATGCAGTAATTGTCAATGCGGAGAATGCTGCTGCAGGTAAAGGTATCACAGATGCCATTGCCGAAGAGCTTTTTGCTGCAGGAGCAGACTTAATTACGCTTGGTGACCATACTTGGGACCAAAAAACATCATACGCGCTGATTGACAAAGATAAGCGCATCGTGCGTCCGGCAAATATGCCAGAGGGATGCCTTGGCAAAGGTTGGACAACAATCCAGACATCGCTTGGAGCTGTAACTATTATCAGCCTAATGGGCCGCACCTTTATGAACCCAGCAGACTGCCCTTTCAAGAAGGTTGATGAGCTTATTGAAAGAACAATTCCTCGTGGCAGTGTCGTACTAGTAGATTTTCATGCTGAAGCAACTTCAGAAAAGATTTGCATGGGCTGGCATCTTGATGGAAAAGTAGCAGCTGTTTTTGGTACACATACACATGTACAAACTTCAGATGCAAAGATACTTCCTAAAGGCACTGGTTATATCACCGATTTAGGAATGACTGGGCCAATCAATTCTGTCATAGGCAGAGAAATTGCACCTGTAGAAAAACGCTTTTTAACAGGCATGCCATCCTTCTTCTCAGTTGCAGAAGGTCCGGCAGTGCTTGAAGGATGCATCTTTGATATCGACAGAGCTTCTGGCAAAACAACATCTGTTAAAGCAGTTCGCTTCTTTGAAGAGCAATAATTTTTGAAAAAGGCAAAGTAAAATTATGGCAGAGAGTAAGCCAGAGACCGTTCTACAGCTGACACAACGTATAAAGTTTCTACTTGAGAGTACGATTACTAATGTATGGGTTGAGGGAGAGGTATCAAACCTCACAATTCATGCATCTGGACATGCATACTTCTCACTTAAGGATGCCGGCGCACAAATCAGCTGCACATTATTTGGCTATACTCGTAGCACGTATGCTAAAACAATTCCATTAAAAAACGGAATGAAGCTTCGTGCTCGTGGCAGTGTCTCTGTTTATGAGCCTCGTGGGTCATATCAATTAAATGTTCGCTCAATTGAACAAACTGGCGAAGGCGATTTAATGCTCAAATTCCTTGAGCTGAAAAATCTCCTTCAGGCTGAAGGTCTTTTTGATTCTGCGCACAAGCGCCCAATACCTGCATTTACTACATACGTGGGTATTGTTACATCACCTACTGGTGCTGTGATTCGAGACATCCTTAATGTCACACGCCGCCGCTTCCCCAATATGCATATTGTGCTTGCTCCTGCAAAGGTTCAGGGAGAAGGTGCTGCCGAGGAGATTGTTGCAGGCATTGAATTACTTAATTCCTTGCCAAATCCGCCTAGCGTAATTATTGTTGGTCGCGGAGGAGGAAGCATGGAAGATTTGTGGTGCTTCAATGAGGAAATTGTTGCTCGTGCAGTATATAATTCACAGATTCCAGTAATTTCTGCTGTGGGCCATGAAACTGATTTTACTATTTGCGATTTTGTTGCCGATTTACGCGTACCAACTCCATCTGCTGCAGCAGAAATGGTTTGCGGTCAAATGGAAGATTTAACATCTACCCTACGAGCAGCAAATCAAAGAATAAACAATGCGATGGACAATCGCTTAGAGTTATTACGCACACGCCTTAAGGCTGCAGCAGACAGCAAACTGTTTACTCAGCCAAGCTTCCTTATAAATCGCTATCAGCAGCATGTAGATATGCTTTCACAGCAGCTACACACTGCAATGAATGAACGTATCAGCGATATTAAGCTAAGACTCAATTCATCTATTCCTGCAATGCTTCATGGGGCAACCCAGGGTATGCACATTTTCAAGCAAAAGTTAGAACGTGTAAATCAAGCACTAGATAGAGCTCAAGAAAAACACATTTTGGACAAGAAGCATAAGCTTGAAAATCTTTCCGTCCGCTTGGAAAGTGTTAATCCAAAGGCTGTCCTTGCTCGTGGCTATGGTATTGTGACAAACCCTGCCACAGGAAAAACAATTCGCTCCGTACAAAATCTTACTGACGGAACAGTTGTAAAAACAGAATTAGCTAATGGTTCATTTACATCTATTGTCACAAGCGATCCTTCTACACATCGACCTTCTCGTTCAATACATAATAAACGCCAGACACCTACCCAAACACCTGTCGCAGAACAAATGACATTAGATTTCTAAAACTCTTATAAACAAAATGAAACAGACATCTAAACAACAAATATTTTTCTTTGTTAAATACATTTTTCTTGGATTAATAGTTTTTCTAGTCGTAGCAAAGCTGCGAGCATGTTTCTTTTTGCCAGAGGTAGAGCTACCAATTGTTGTTTATAAGCAAATTTCACTAATCCCAAGTAGCAACGATGAAATATCTCAAAACATATTTCACTCTCAAATTTCTGATTTATCAGTAAATGGTTATCAATCAATTACTCCAGCAAGGCTTCGTGCATATAAAAATTGGGGTATTGCTCTACCAGAAAATCCTGTTCTTATAAATATTGAATGCGTAGACAAGCAAGTCATTGATTATGCTGCATCTATTTTGACCAACTACAATTTTACCGCAACAATTTGTATCCCAGAAGAACAAGTTGATGAGGTTATCAGCGGAAATAATCCTTCTTTAATAACAAAAGAAGAACTTCTTGCTTATAAGGAGGCAGATGTTTTTGATATTGGCCTACATGGAAAATTTCACGTTAAGCTTTTATCTGAGCTTAATCCTATGATAAAACAATTTCGTAAAAATTTTGAGCAAAAACCAGATGCCATTATATTCTCAGAAAACAACCATGATAAATCCATAGAAATAGAAAATGTCTGCTCACATTTAGGTGCTAAAATTGGTATATCTGAAAAATCCGATTTTGTAAATAAACTCAATTCAAAAACTAATTTACGAACACTAAAGCATTTACCATTTATTGGAGGACGCCTGGCCTTTTCTATCAAAGCAATAAGACATCCTGGTGCTCTTTCTGCAGGAAATATTTTTATTGCACAGCCAGAGGGACAACGGTTCAAAGCATGTGTAAGTGTCTTTGACAAAGACTTTAATCGTCTTCTGGGGCAAAATTTTGACTCTTTGCCTACAGAACCAATTCTATTAGGCAAGTTGCCAAATAAAGTAGATTACCCTATTTCGATTTACATTACAGATTCAACAGGAATTCTTGTATACAAGGATGAGCAATTCAATCGTTACACAATTGAACGAGGCAACCCAGTACCAAGAGAAACAGAAATTCCTGAAGAGCTTGAAAAAGAGCTTTCTCAAATAGAAATTCCTTTGGATATTGAATAATTGATTTTCAAATTAAATTGTTTTACTTAATAGCCGAAAATTGATATAATCTTCAAAAAAACAATATTTCTTTCAAACGTAAAAAATGATTTATATAGATTTAGACGACACAGTATGCTATACAGCTACTAAACTGACAGAATTTGCTTCAAATATGTTCAATCGACCATATACTGAGGCTGATATGATTGATTATGATTTGCGAGTTTCCTTCAAGTTAAGCGAGGAGGAATATCGCACATATATGAAAGCATTTCATCTGACAGAATTGCTTAAGATAAAAATCTTCCCTCATGCAGCAAGTGTAATTCGCCAATGGCAAAGTAATGGATGGGCACCAACCATTGTTACGGGACGTCCTACATACACAAATGAAGCAACAAGACAATGGCTTGAAGCTGAAGGTCTGGGTGAGCTTCCAATCATTCATGTAGATAAATATGGAACACTTTATTCCTGCTATGAGGATAAACTAATTACTCCATTCCCAAAATTAAAAGAAATGGATGTAAAGTTTGCTTTAGATGATGCTCCTAATGCATTTGAATTAATTTCTCAACTTGAGCTATGCCCTTCTGCAATTATTACACGCCCTTGGAATAAGAAATATAATCCAACAGGAACCACACATCCAATTACTCGCGTTAATAATTGGCTGGAAATAAATGAGCTTGTAACAAATCACTTTAATCAAATTTAATTAAACAAAAAAATATAACTAAAAGGAAAATTTATGCGTAAAAAGTATGATGTTGTTGTCGTAGGCGGTGGTCTTACAGGTGTATGCGCAGCAATTGCTGCTGCACGTCAGAATCAGAAGGTTCTACTAATTGAGCAAGAAGGTGCTCTTGGTGGTGCTGCTGTTAATTGCCTGGTTACTCCATTTATGCCTTTCCACACAAAGCTAAATGGCGACGAAGAACCTACTCGCCTAAGCCAAGGTATTGTTCTTGAAATTCTTGACCGTCTAGCAGAAATTGCTGACGACAAATATAGAAAGTATTGCCATGCTCCATGCCCATCTTTTAACGAGGAGCACCTAAAGATTGTGCTAGACCGTATGTGCAAGAAGGCAAAGGTTACTGTTCTATTTCATGCTATGCTATGCAAGAGCCAGGTTAAGGAAGGCCGCATTACATCTATTACTGTTGCTTGCTCTGGTGAGCTACTAAGATTTAAGGCAACAACATTTATTGATGCAACAGGCGATGCTGACTTAGCATATATGTCTGGCTGCCCAACACAGTTGGGTCGCGAATCAGACAATCGCTGCCAGCCAATGACACTTTGCTTCCGTGCAATCAATGTTGACACAGTAAATTGGGACAGAGACGCAATTCAAAAGCTTTATAAAGAGCAACAGGCAAAGGGCAAGATTAAGAACCCACGCGAGAACGTGCTAATGTTCCTTGTTCCACACGACAATGTTGTTCACTTCAATTCTACACGTGTTATCAAACATAATCCTGTAGATCCTTTGGAACTATCAAAGGCAGAGGCACTTGCACGTGAGCAAATGCTTGAGCTATTCACATTACTAAAGAAGAATTTTGTAGCATTCAAGGATGCAACTCTATTCAACTCTGGCATCAGCATTGGTGTACGTGAGAGCCGCAAGATTATTGGTAAGCACGTACTAAATGTTGACGAAGTTAAGAACTGCGTAAAGTTTGAGGATAGAATTGCTGCTGGTAACTATGATATTGATATTCATAGCCCAGATGGAAGCGGCACAAGCCACTACTACTTCCCAGAGGGACAGTACTACACAATTCCATACCGTAGCTTGCTTCCTGAGAAGGTAAATAATCTTCTTGTTGCAGGTCGTTGCATTTCATCAACACACGAGGCACAGGCATCATATCGCATTATGCCAATCGTAAGTACACTTGGAGAGGCAGCAGGTATAGCAGCAGGTGTTGCAAACAATGCAAATGTTGATGTAGTAGATGCAGATTATAAGGTAATCCAGGAAGAGCTAATAAAGGCAGGCGCATTTATCGGCTAACCGAAAGATTATTCGAGCATGGTTATATCTCTTGCTAAAATGAGCGAAGGGGCGAGAGATGTCGCTCTCTTCAAAATTGAATGCTTCTTTTTCCCTAATTTGGGTTAAAGAAGCATTTCTACTAAAAAAAGCACATTTTTGACCAAAAATTAATGTTCTATTGCTTGTAAATTGCAACTATTTTTGGTAGAATCATTCACTAAAATATTTTTCGAATGCATTACTACTAAATGCTTATTTTCAACAATTTATGCTTCGCATTAACTATTTAAGGAGAAATTTATGGATACAGAGCTACATAAGACAATCGCTGAGAAGCTAGATGTTCTACGCAAAATGCTACAGAACGATGGTGGTGATCTAGAGCTAGTTGACATCAAAGACAAGACAGTTATGGTTCGCCTAAAGGGTGCTTGTGGCTGCTGCCCTCACGCTATGGCTACACTAAAGGGCTATGTTGAGGAAAGCCTACGCGTAACAGTTGACCCAGAAATCGTTGTTGAGCGCGTTAACTAATCTTTTGATTGCTTCTTAATCACAATAATTTCGCAACCATAGCATAGCTATCGGTTCACACATAAAACAATACAGAGTAACTATGTACAAAATTGTAAAAAAACTGCAGCTATCAGAAAATGTCTATAGAATGGACATCGAAGCTCCACTTATCGCAGCAGAGCGCAAAGCAGGCCAATTTATCATTCTTCAAGTAAACACAGAGTATGGTGAGAGAGTTCCACTTACTATTGCAGATGCAGACCCAATTGCAGGAACTATTACAATTATCTTCCAGACTGTTGGTGCTACTACAATGAAGCTTGCAAAGCTTAATGAGGGCGACAGCCTTCCTGCCCTACTTGGTCCTTTGGGTAAGCCAACACACGTCGAGAAGCGTGGTCATGTTGTTTGCGTAGGCGGTGGTATTGGTGTTGCTCCAATGCACCCAATTGCTCAGGCAAT
This sequence comes from Kiritimatiellia bacterium, assembly GCA_017648065.1. Lineage (GTDB taxonomy): Bacteria > Verrucomicrobiota > Kiritimatiellia > RFP12 > UBA3636 > RGIG990. The sequence goes on from JAGCJJ010000022.1 coordinate 15,554, forward strand.
GAAGGCTGCAGGAAACAAGGTTACAATTATTATGGGCGCTCGCAACAAAGAGCTTCTCATCATGGAAGAAGAGATGAAGAAGATTGCTGATGAGCTAATCATAGTTACAGATGACGGCTCTTATGGTCGCAAAGGTCTTGTTACAGAGCCTCTGAAGGAGCTTTGTGAGAGCGAGACAAATAAGCCAGACGAGGCAATTGTTATCGGACCTCCAATCATGATGAAGTTCTGCGCTTTAACAACAAAGCCATACAATGTTCCAACAGTTGCATCACTAAACACAATTATGATTGATGGCACAGGTATGTGCGGTGGCTGCCGTATCACAGTTGGCGGCGAGACAAAGTTTGTTTGTGTTGATGGTCCAGAGTTTGATGCTCACCAGGTTGATTTTGATCAGATGATGAAGCGTCTAAGTGCCTATAAGCCACAAGAAGAGCGTGCACGCGACCATGTTTGCCGTTCTGGTCTTCATGCATAATAAAATTTAGGGAGAGAATTTATGACACCTCAAGAGAAGATGGCTATTCCACCACAGGCAATGCCAGAGCAGGATCCACAAGTACGCCGCCACAATATGGGCGAGGTAGCTACTGGCTATACAGAGAAGCAAGCAATGCTAGAAGCTTCTCGCTGCCTACAATGCAAAAATGCTCCATGTATGCAGGGTTGCCCAGTATCAATCAATATTCCTGGCTTTTTAGGAGCTGCAGCAGAGGGTGATTTTACTAAAGCAATCGCAATTATTAAAGAGAGCTCACTATTACCAGCTGTATGTGGCCGTGTTTGCCCACAGGAAAAGCAATGCCAGGCATATTGCACAATGGGTAAGGTTCTAAAGGATGTAGAGAAGTCAGTTGCTATTGGCCGCGTTGAGCGTTATTGTGCAGATTTGCAGCGTGAGAGTGGCAAGCAAGAGGTTGCTGCTGTTAAGCCAGCAACTGGTAAGCGCGTAGCAATTATTGGCTCTGGTCCTGCTGGCATTACAGCTGCAGCAGATATTCGCCGCGAAGGCCATGAAGTTGTAATGTTTGAAGCATTTCATAAGCCAGGTGGTGTTCTTGTTTATGGTATCCCAGAATTTCGTCTACCAAAATCAATTGTACAGAACGAAATTGACAACTTGGTAAAGATGGGTGTTAAGGTTGAGACAAACTTTGTTGTTGGCCGTACACGCCGCGTTCAAGATTTAATTGAGAAGGATGGCTTTGATGCTGTATTTATTGGTACTGGCGCAGGTCTTCCAAAATTCATGAATATACCTGGTGAAAATCTGGTTGGTGTATTCTCTGCAAATGAGTATTTGACTCGTGCAAACTTAATGAAGGCATATGATGAGCAGAATGCTGACACTCCATACTATCACGGCAAGAAGGTTGCGGTGCTTGGTGGTGGTAATGTTGCAATGGACTCAGCTCGTATGGCTCTACGTCTAGGTGCTGAGGAAGTTCACATCATCTATCGTCGTAGCGAAAAAGAAATGCCTGCTCGTGCAGAAGAAGTTCACCACGCTAAGGAGGAGGGAGTTATCTTCCATACTCTTGAGAATGCAAAACAGATTTTGGGTGACGATCAATATCGCGTTAAAGCAATTGAGTGCGTACGCTTTGAGCTTGGTGAGCCAGATGCATCTGGACGCCGCAGCCCAGTAGAAATTCCAGGTAGCGAATTTACTATGGATATGGATACAGTTATTGTTGCTGTAGGTAATGGATCTAATCCACTAATTTCTCAGACAACAGCTGGTCTTGAAATCAATAAGCGTGGCAATATTGTTGTTGATGAAAACAACAAGACATCTATTGATGGAATCTATGCTGGTGGTGACATTGTTCTTGGTGCTGCAACTGTAATTCTTGCTATGGGTGAGGGTCGCAAGGCAGCAAAGGCAATGAACGAATATTTGGCAAGCAAATAGTTCTACGGCTTACTAAGGATTAGCCATGGGCTTGAAGTCAGCATTGCTAAAGCATGCAGATAGCATTATAGGTCCTTTGCTATGTGCCTCATTAAAGCGAGCTCAACGCAAGGTTGAGTATCGCACACTTGAGGCATTAGGCGAAGGGCCTATATTAGTTATACGACCAGGAGGAATTGGTGATGCAATTATGCTATTGCCAATGCTCAAGGCTTTGCAGCAGCACTGCCCTACCCGTGAGCTTGATATTTTATGCGAAAGCCGTAATGCAGAAATCTTTTCTTTAGCAATCCCTGAGGCAAATGTCTATTCTTATGACAAAAGCCCATTCAAGGCATTGCATTTATTGAAAAAGCGCAAATATGCTGCTGTAATTGATAGCGAGCAATTCCATAATCTTTCTGGTGTGATGACAGCACTTACACGTGCACCAATGCGTGTAGGCTATAAAATCAACACCAACCGACTTGGATTGTATACGCACCTTGTCAGCTACGATCTTGATGGAGCAGAAGATGCTCAATTTGGTCGTTTATTAAATGCGGCATTGAATCGTGAAATTGATTTACCAGCAAAGTATAAGCTATTGGCACCACTCTTCTCTCAAAGAAGCACAACTGCATTACAGAAGCGGATTTTAATCCATGTTGGTGGCAGTGTGGAGGCAAAGCGTTGGCCAATAGAAAGCTATGCAGAGCTATGCAAAAAGCTTGTGGCAGAGTTTGGCAATGCAGAGCTAGTGCTACTTGGTGGAAAAGAGGATACAGCTTCTGCCAACAAGCTTTGCAAAGTATGCAATGAGATTTGCTTTACAAACAAGTGTGGCAAGCAAAGTCTTCGTGAGGTAGCAGAAGAAATTGCAAATGCGGATTTACTTATTGGGCCAGATTCTGGTATCGCTCATTTAGCAACAGCTGTGGGCTGCCCAGTAGTTGTGATGTTTGGTCCGAGCGACAGCCGTAAATGGGGCCCAAGCGAGGGTTGTGGCATTGTCGTCCAGCAATCACTTCCATGCCAGCCTTGCTCAATATTTGGTTGCATTAAGCCATGCAACAGCTCCGAATGCATAGCAAAACTTGAAGTAGCAAAAGTATTTGCTGCAGCACAAATGCTCCTCAAGTAATACAAGCACGATGCCTAAAAGCGCGAGAAAAAAGGACGCGGAGGTGCAGTATAAATTTAACTTTTGGGGACGGTTAGACGGTTAGACGATTAAACGACGAGAGACGTTAGACAACCTTTCCGACCAGACGATTAGACGATAGACACCGCTTCCGCGTTGACACGTGTCCTTTCTTGCGTTGACACGCTCCCACCTGCATTGACATGCATTGGACATGAGACGAGAGACGTTAGACGAGAGACACGGACATGAGACCCAAAGACGATTAGACATTGAACAGACAATTAGACGTTAGACGATAATACTTTTTTATTTATTATCTCTTACCGAATCTATTCGTTATTCACTACTATCTATTCACTAGATTTAATTGGAGTCTCAACGTCTAACGTCTCTCGTCAGACGGGTCTCGTCTCTCGTCTCATGTCCCAGAGCGCGTGTCAACGCGGGATGGAGTCTAACGTCTTTTAGTCTAAACGTCTGGTGGTGGTAGTCTAATCGTCTAATTGTCTCTGGGTCGTACAACCGTCTAACCGTCTAATTGTCCCGTACGGAAGCGTTAGCGCGGAAAAATTCTAGCTATCACACAAGCTCAGCGCACCCCAGCGCCCTCTGCGCTCTCTACGTCCCTTACCCCTCGCACTTTTAGCCGCCACGTGCACCCATCTAACTGCGATAGCCTATACCACCTATTCGTTATTCACTATCCACTATTCACTATAAAACAAAAAAAGCGTCCCGAAGGACGCTCTTTTTTGTTTTATTAGCGGCGGCCGCGTAGCTTGCCGTGCTTTAGGAAGCCATCGTAATTTTGCATTACGAGATATGCTTCAATCTGACGCATTACGTCAAGTGCAACACCAACGATAATCAATAGTGATGTACCACCTAGGTAACGAGCCATGCCACCTGGGATGTTTGTTCCCTGCTGTAGGATCTGTGGCAATACAGCGATAACAACAAGACCAATTGCACCGATTAGAGTTACGCGTGTCATTGTCATATCCAAGAACTCAGCTGTTGGCTGACCTGGACGGATACCAGGAATATAACCCTGGCTATTCTTCAAATCATCAGCAATACGAATTGCGTGGAACTGAGTTGCTACCCAGAAGAATGAGAAGAAAATGATTAGGATTGAGTAGAAAATCATAAATATAGCATCCTGGCCACCCTTTAGAGAGTTACCGAAGCTCTGAATGAAAGCTACTGGAATCTTGCTTAGCAACCAACCTAGAGCCTGTAGGATAGGACCTGCAAAGATGATTGGCATAACACCACCGAAGTTTACGCGTAGTGGCATATAAGATGTGTTTGCACCAGTTGATGCTGTCATACCACCTACAGAACGACGTGCTGTGCAGATAGGAATGCGGCGAACACCCTGTGTTAGAGCGATTGTACCAGCAAATACGAAGAATGCAAGTGCTAGGATAAATACTAGGTAGAATAGGTTCCACTCAGCTGGCTGACCACCTGTTGGGAAGAACTTGCTTGCGCACTCAACAATTGCGCCTGGAAGACCAGCAATGATGTTAACCATGATGATGATTGATGTACCATTACCAATACCACGCTCTGTGATCTGCTCTGCTAGCCACATAGTTAGCATTGTTGCAGCTGTTACAGAGATAATTGTTAGTACACGGAAACCAAAACCAGGAACTAGAACAATCTGCTCGCTAATACCAAGCATCTGTGGGTTCTCAAGCATTGTTGCTAGGAAGAAAGACTGAACAGCACAAATAACAAGTGTTAAATAACGTGTTGTCTGATTTAGCTTTTGACGGCCAACATCTCCTTCACGAGCCATCTTCTCAAGAGAAGGAATAATTGCTGTCATTAGCTGGATTACGATAGATGCTGTGATGTATGGCCAAATGCTTAGCATACCTACAGAGCACTGTGATAATGCACCACCACTGAAAACATCGAACAAGCCCATGAAGCCACCGCCATTTTCAGCTAAATCATCAATAAAGCGCTTAACTGGCTCAATATCTACACCTGGTGTTGGCACAGTAGAAATCAAACGACAAATAACAACCAAGCCAAGTGTAAATAGAATTCTTGACTTTAATTCCTTAATCTTCCAAATATTTGCAAATGCTGACATGGGTACGAATACTCCGAATTATTTAATAAATAAAATTATGTAGGGATTTGCTTTACCTAAAACAAACCCTATAAATCTCTTAAATTTGTAAGTGGGAATATTTTGCCATAAACAGAATATAAAAGTCAACATATTATTTGAAATGTATATGCCTAAACAAATGACATTTTTTACACTCATATTCTAAATAAAGAGCCGTTAAACCCCCAAAATCGTTTTATTTTATTGACGATAATACAAAATTTTAATTGAATTGGAGTCTAATCGTCTATTTGTCTTTATTAAATCAAGATTTTCATGCTTATTTCCATTAGTATCTCATCTTGGCACTGCGATTTTCCCTTTTTGTGTGTTTTAAGTCTTTCATGGTTCCCAAAAACTTCTCACTTTTTACTATCTCGCTTACATCATCTACTGTTTTTAGAATTGTTCTTATCCGCTATATTTCAAATTTTGTATTGACTTCCGTTATAATTATATAGTAATATAACGACGAATTTAGTGGTGGAGTCGTTCCTAGAGATAGGGGGATTTCCGCTTCTTTTGTTTTTTGACAACATTACACTCATCTACGGAGGCTCATATGGCAAACGATTTTGATTTACTATCAGTTATCAATACGCTTGAGACAAGCAGAGGAATTTCTAAGACAGACCTTCTTTCTGCTATTAAAAATGCTTATGCAACAGCAATGCGTAAATCTATTGGTAACATCCCTATTCGTGTAGAATTTGAGAATTACAAGAAAATTGTAGCTGAAAGACAGGTTTATGTAAGTGATACAACCTTCGGTACTGGTTTCATGAAGGTAGCAGAAGCACGCAAAATTCCTGGTTATGAGGATGCTAACGAGGGTGATGAGATTTGGGTTTCTGTTCCAGAGTCAGCAATGAATCGCCAAGCTGTACAAATTTTCAGACAAGAGCTTCTCCGCATTTTACGTGATGCAGAAAAGATTACAATTGCTGAGCGTTTCCGTTCTCGCGTAGGTGAAATTGTTCCTGTAACAGTTAAGCAGCTAACACGTAGCAAGGACTACATCTGCAACATCGAAGAGACCGAGGCAATCCTATTTAAGGAGGACTACCCTTCTTCAGATGCATACAGCAGCGAGACTGTCATCTACGTTTGCATTGCTGGTATCAACGAGACAGAAGAAGAATTGAAAGAAAACATTCTTTATCGCAATGGTAAAAAGCCAGATGCAAAGAAGGTTGAGGCATTTGAAAAGAAGATTTCTCAGCAGCAAAATATTCCTGGTATTCGTCTAACACGTACAGAAGATTGCTTTATTAAGGCTATCTTCGCTAATGAAGTAGCAGAAATTAAAGATGGTTCTGTAGAAATCGTTAAGATTGCACGAATTCCTGGTCGCCGCACAAAGGTAGCAGTTCGTTCAACAAACCCACAGATTGACCCAATCGGTGCATGTATTGGTTCTCGTGGTTCTCGAATCAAGAGCATCATGTCTAAGATCAATTATGACAACAAGATGTTCGAAAAAGTTGACATTGTTGGCTGGGATTCTGATCTATTGAAGTATGCGGAAAATGCACTTTCTCCTGCAGAAATTGAATCAATTCAGGTTTCTGAAACAGACTATAATACACTATTAGTTCGTGTTGACCCATCAAAGAGAACTCCTGCTATCGGCAGAGAGGGTGACAACATTGAGCTAGCAGCAAAGCTATTAGCAGACTTCCAGTTTGCAGGACAAAGATGGAGAATTACTATTCAGAAGGATAAGCCAGCTCCTGTTCGCTCTTTCGAAGAAAGCACAGCAACAGCAATTAAGAATTTCACAGAGCTACCTGGCATTTCTGAGCATGATGCAGAGATCCTAGTAAGCAACGGATTTATTTCAACAGATATTGTTACAAGCTTTGCAAACCATGGCGGGCTTGAGGGCTTCATTAACTCATTCATCCCATCAAGCATTGAGAATGACCCTGAATTACCTATTCGTGTTTGGAACAGCATTATGGGTTCTGAACTAGATGTAGAGGCAGAAGCAGATACAACAGAAGGTGAATAATGAGACTTTTTGAATTAGCAAAAGAACTAAACACCTCTTCTAAAGAGCTATTGGCACAGGCCAATGGTCTAGGTGTTGAAATCACATCATATGTTTCTAAAATAGATGATGAAGATGCTGCGACAATTCGCAATGGCTTTAAGAAGCGTTCATCTGTAGATCTTGCAGATGAAGAGAAGAAGAATGCAGAGCGCCAAGCAATGAAGAAGCAAAAGATTGTTGCTTCTCAGAAAAAGCAATTAGATGCTGAGGGCGAAAAGCTTAATGAAGCAATTGAGCGTTCAAAGCGTATTAAGGCAGAGCGCGATGGCACAGCAGCTCAATACGAGGCTGCTAAGGCTGCTGCAGCAAAAGCTAAAGCTGAGAAAGAAGCTAAGGAAAAGGCAGAAAGAGAAGCTGCAGAAGCTGAGGCAGCAAAGGCTGCTGAAACAGCTAAGCGCGTTCAAGAGCAGATTGCTGCACAGCGCAACAAGCATGCCCTACCTGAGCGTCCAGTTCAAGCTCCACGCCCAGAGGTAAAGCCTGCTGCTCCTGCAAAAGCAGAGCAACCAGCTGCTAAACCTGCTGCTAAGCCAGAGCAAGAGAAGAAGCAGAAGCCTGCTGCTCCTGCTCCAGCACCTGCTCCAGAGAAACCTGCTCAGCCAAAATTTAACAAGGATGTTGATAAGCCAAATAAAGACAAGAAGAAGCCACCTCGTGGATTCCATCCAGATGATGAGGATGAAGAGGATGCACTATTCCGCAAGCATGCACGCAACAATGGCATGAAGCAAGGCGGAAAGAATGATCGCAATCGTGGCAATGAGTCTAACTCATTTGGCAAAAATGATCGCAATCAGCGTGACAAGAATAAGGATAAGCATGGCAAGCCAGTTCCAGCTCCAGCAGCTGAAGCAACAGAGGCTTTGGATCCAGCAGCAGCAGATATTGCAGCAAAGATTTTCCGCATCCATGGTCCTATGCTTGTTAAGGATATTGCAACAAAGCTTGATCAGCGTCCAAACATCATTATCGCAAGCCTAATGAAGAAAGGCATCTTTGCTTCAATCAATCAGGCAGTAGATAAAGAGGTCGCAATTGAGCTAGCTAAGGAATTCGGCTTTACAGTTGAGGTTGAGAAGGCACGCCGTTCTCTTGAGAACCACAATGTACAAAAGGACAAGGCAGCTGATGATGATATCCCAGAGGATACAATTGAGCAGCTAAAGCCACGCCCACCTGTAGTAACATTCCTTGGTCACGTTGACCATGGTAAGACATCTTTGATGGACTTTATCCGTAAGGCAAAGGTAGCAGCTGGTGAGGCTGGTGGTATCACACAGCACATCAATGCTTACACTATCGAAATCAATGATGAGCCAATCACATTCCTTGACACCCCAGGTCACGCTGCATTCTCTGCAATGCGTGCTCGCGGTGCAAACCTAACAGATATCGCTGTAATCATTATTGCTGCAGACGATGGTATCATGCCTCAGACAAAGGAGGCTATTAAGCATGCTCGTAACTCAAATGTTACAATCATGGTTGCAATCAATAAGTGCGATCTTTCTACAGCAAATCCTGATTTAATCTATCAGCAGCTTGCTACTGAAGGTCTAACTCCTGAAGATTGGGGTGGTGACACAATCGTATGTAAGGTAAGCGCACGCACAGGCGAAGGCGTAGATCACTTGCTAGAGATGATTCTACTTCAGGCTGAGGTGCTAGAGCTTCGCGCAAACCCAGATCGTCGCGCAAATGGTACTGTTGTTGAAGCACAGATGCAGCCAGGCAGCGGCCCTATGGCTAGCGTACTTGTTACTGGCGGTACATTGAATGTTGGCGATATCATTCTTTGCGGTGAATTTTATGGTAAGATTCGCGCACTAACAGAAAGCACAGGCAAGCGCCTAAAGTCTATCGGACCTTCACGTGCTGCTACTGTAATGGGCTTATCTGGTGTGCCTGAGGCTGGTGCAGAATTTCGTGTTATCCCTAACGAAAAGCGCGCTAAGGAGCTTGCTGAGCAATATGCTGAGCAGAAGAAGCTTGAGAGTCTAGGTGCTGTATCACAGGCTCGCTCTATTGATGATATCTTCAAGAAGATTACAGATGCAGAGAAGCTACAGCTTACAATTATCCTACGTGCTGACGTACAGGGCTCTGTAGAAGCTATTGAAGCATCTATCGCAGAAATCAAGAGCGAGAAGGTTTCTTGCAACATCCTACACAGCGGTACTGGTGCAATCACATCAAATGACGTACAGAGCGCAGGCAATGGCACTGCTATCATCATCGGCTTTGGTGTATCACCTGAGGCAGGCGTACTTTCTGAGGCTCGCCACCACGGTGTTCTTGTTAAGACCTTCCGCATCATCTACGAGCTACTTGACTATGTTAAGCAGGAAATGCTTAACCTACTACCTGTTGAGCACAAAGAGGTTGTTATTGGTCACGCTCAGGTTAAGCAGATCTTCGAGCTTAACCGCATCGGTGTTGCAGCTGGTAGCTTAGTAACAGATGGTGTAATCAATGTTACAGCTAAGGCTCGCGTATTGAGAAACAAGAAGGTTATCCATTCTGGTGACATCAAGACAATCCGCCACTTCAAGGATGAGGTTAAGGAAGTTCGCCAAGCAATGGAATGCGGTATCCTGCTTGCTAACTATGAAGAATTCCGCGAGGGTGATGTTATTGAATGCTTCACCTACGAGGAGCTTCCAAAGGTTCTTTAATGTAAAAGGCATCACTTATGAGTAATGTAGATCGCATTGCACGCGTAAGCGAAATGATTCGTCGTGAGCTCGCCCTGTCAGTATACCATATTGGTTTGGGCGATCCCACAGACACAGGAGCAATCTCTTTTGTAAGCGTAGAGCTTTCAAGAGACCTACGCTCTGCTTCTGTATTTGTTTCACTTATGCCTACTGGTGAAATTACAACTGAGGAGCTAATGAAGTGGCTACGCCGCCACAGAGTTGATTTCCAGCGAGTAATTGCCGATAAGGTTTCATTAAAATATACGCCAAAGCTATTTTTTAAGCAAACTTTGTCCATTGAAAAGGGCGACAATGTTCTTCATCTACTCAACGAGCTAGAGCAAGCCGACGAAGCAGTTGAAGGAACCTCCGAAGACGAGGAATAAACAATAAAACAAAAATAAGCAGAAGTGCGCTACAAGTTTTACGATGCGCTTCTGCTTATTTTGTTAAAACAGATTTTATTTCAAACAAACTAAATTGGAGTAATGATTATGAAAAAAATTATTAGCCTATTAAGCTTAGCATTTCTTGTTTGTGGTGCAGCAAGCGAATTAACAGCAGTAGATGTTCCTGCACCAACAGCAGCACCAAAGGCAGAGGTTAAGGAGCAGGCACGCCGCCGCATCCCTAAATTCCCACCTGAGGCATATATCATTCCTGAATCACATCTTCTAATCATCAACCACAACAATGCTGTTGACCCTGCTTGGCTTGAAACAGAGCGTGCTCACTTCCAGAAGCAGCTAAATGTAAATGTTAAGGTTGTAAATTCATCTGATGATTTTGGAACAGATTCTCGTGCATTTGCACTTGCTCAAAAAGCAAAGGCAGACAAAAATGCAAAGATTATCCTAATCATAACTGAGGATGAAGATGCTCCAGCAATTATTTCTGCTCCATACGAATATTGGGCAGTAATGAATAGCAGCTGGGTAAAGGCTGGTAAAGCGGATGAAGCAACAATGAATTTGCGTATGGGTAAGCGTTTATTCCAGACACTAGGTCACTGCATCGGTGCAGGTCATCGCATTGAGCGTGAGGCATGCATGCGCTACACACCTACAGTTGAGGGAATGGACGATTGTTTATCACACGGCTTCCATCCATTAAACAGCAACATCTTTATGGTTGTTCAGAAAGATCTTGGTTTGGAGAACATTCGCTTACGTCCTCGCGATGAGCTAATTGAGATGGGTATCCTACCTCCTCGCAAGAATAAGCAAAAATAACTAATTTCTAAATACAAATTTCAAAAGCGCACTTCTCACCGAGTGCGCTTTTTTTATATGCAATAAACCGATTATACTTCCATTACGAGATGTTCTCTCTCATTTTTCCAAATGCGCGAGTGTAAGAGATTTATTAATAATGGCAATCGGAGTTTAAGCATCTAATTGTAATTTATGTAAACGCAAATCAATGCATACACAATGAGCACACTTGTGGAAAACTATCTAAAGAAGAATTATTTGCGTTGAGCAAAAGCTTCTTCTACAGCAGAAATCGCATATAATGCAGCAGTTTCTACTCGTAATATATTTGTGCCAAGTGTTACAGGTATCGTGCCTACAGCTTGAGCCTGCTCTAACTCCGCTGGCGATAAATCACCCTCTGGGCCAACAATAATACCAACTTTTCGAACAGAGCTATCCATCCCATTAATTGCGGATGAGCAAGTACGAACTGTCTCACGCAAATCAGTTAATAATGTAGGTTGCTCTGAGAATAATAGCAAAGCTTCTTTCCATGTATGAGGTGCATCTATTTGCATCAAATATCCGCTATTACATTGGGTAATAGCTGCTTCTGCAATTCTTACCCAACGCTCTACACTACTATCCTTTGGCTTAATTTGCACAAATTCAGACACTATTGGCACTAAGCGCTTAACACCAAGCTCCTGTGCCTTCTCAACAAGCCAATCCATTCTTGCTGGCTTTGCAATGCACTGAAACAGTGTTATTTCTACCGCAGGAGGTGGGACTTGTTCTACATCACTAATAAATGTTATTGCTGCAGAACGCTTTGCTAACTGTGATATTTCTGCCACACGTTTATGCCCGCATCCATCTGTCAAATCAACTTTATCACCAAGCTTTGCACGAAGCACTGTTACTAAATGGTGCATCTGTGCATCAGGGAGCGTTTGCTCCCCTTCTGAAAGTAATAAATCTGATGGTAAAAGTAGCGTATGCATAAAACTTTTGTATTATACTAGCAACTATTTTTTAAGGCTGTCGCGTTGAGCAAGGAACTTCTCAGCATGCTCATGGAATTTTCGCATTTCAGGATAAGAAGACTTATCAAATGCAGCATGGAATGCTTCAAGAGCTTCCTTTTGCTTTGAATTAAGCTTTGTTGGAATCTCCACTTCAAGGCGAACCAACAAATCACCAAAGCCACGTCCATTAAGCACTGGACAGCCCTTATCACGCAAACGAAGCAGCTTACCATTTGTTGTTCCTGATGAAATCTTAAGCTTAGCAAATCCATCAAGTGTTGGAATCTCTACTTCACCACCCAATGCAGCAACATCAGGTGTAATTGGTACTGAGCAAATCAAATCATCACCATCACGCTCAAATAAAGGATGGTCTTTAACATGAATTACAACATGTAAATCACCAGGCTCACCACCACGCTGACCACCTTCGCCCTTTCCAGACATGCGTAGACGAACTCCTGTATCTACACCTCTTGGAACTTTAAGGCTTATAGTAGACTTATCCTTTACTCGACCAGTTCCACGGCAAGTACGACATGGTGTGCGTACAACACTTCCTGCACCCTTACATACTGGGCAAGGAGATTGTACCTTGAAAAATCCAGCGCCGCTTATTACATAACCAGATCCATTACATTGCTTACAGGTTTCTCTTGAAGAACCTGCTGCTGCACCTGTTCCCTTACAATCAGGGCAATCATGGTCATTTGGTATTGAAATTTCTTTAGTAGTACCAAACAATGCTTCTTCAAGAGTTATTTGCAAATCATAACGCAAATCTGCGCCCTTTTGAGGTGCATTTGGATTGCCACGATGAGAACGAGAACCACCTCCAAAAAGAGATTCAAAAATGCCGCCACCGCCGCCGCCACCAAACAAACCTTCAAAAAGATCACCAAAGTCACCAGCATGAGAAAAATCGCGACCAAAATCAAAGCCACCAGGACCAAACTTTGTGCCCTCATGACCAAAACGATCGTAATTAGCGCGCTTATTTTCATCGCTCAAGATTTCATAAGCCTCAGAAACTTCCTTAAACTTTTCTTCTGCTTCTTTATCTCCAGGATTTCTATCTGGATGATATTTCATCGCGAGCTTACGATATGCTTTCTTAATTTCATCTGCTGTAGCTGTTTTAGAAACACCTAACAACTCATAATAATCTTGCTTTGCCATAAAATTCTTCTACCTTTGCTTTTAGAATCGAGCTCACTAAAATTATTCAACTGGAGCAGAAACAATTACTTGTGCTGCACGAAGCACTTTTCCATTAAGCATATAACCCTTGCGAACCTCAAATAGAACATGCTCTGCTGGCATGCTATCGCTAGGCATCTTTGAAAGTGCTTCATGCACCTCAACATCAAAAGGCTTACCAATGGATTCAATTGGTGAAAGACCAAATTTATCAAGACCACGAAGCAATTCATTTTGAATTAACTTAAAGCCTTCGATATATGGATTAGGCTCTGCTGATTTTTCGTTCCCATCAGCATCTACTGGTGCTGCAGCTGTCTTTTCCAGAGAAGCAAGAGCATGATCAATATGATCTAATGCAGGCAACATAGCCAAGAGAAGGTCAGCATTTGCACTTTTAATCATATCTGCTCTATCACGAGCCATACGCTTACGATAATTATCAAAATCTGCTTGAAGTCGAATTAAGCGATCGCGATAAATTTCTGCCTCAGAAGGCTTTGACTCTTCTTCTGCTGTCTCAACTATTGGTTCATCTGACTCCGCAGCTGCTTCTTCTGCAGGTGCTTCTGTCTCTACATTAGCAGCAGCTTCTTCTGCAACAGATTCTGGAGCACAAGCCTCTTCTTCCACTGGTTGCTTAATTTCTTCTGCTGGCTGTTGATTAGTATCTACAATATCTTCTTTTAAATCTTCGTTATTCATAAAAATTTGGTAACTCCTTATCGCCTCTTCCAGACGATTTTTTGATAATAGTAGATAATTGTACCATTTTTTTACTATTATGTCTAGATAGCGAAATTCCAAAATAATGTTAATTCATGTATGAAAAAACATTGTAATAAAAGGATAAAAATTCGTGATTTTAAGCTCGATATGCAAATTTTTGCAAAACCGGCTTGGCTCATTACCCAAGCATCACAATTTCTTGATCTAAGAGAATTTGATGAGTATCGTAAACCTTCTCACGAACACACTGTATTAGTGCTGCCACATCAGAAGCAGTTGCTCCACTCTCTGTAGCTATAATATTTCCATGCTGCTCAATTACCCTTACAGCACCAATGCGCATACCTTTGCAGCCCGCTTCATCAGAAAGCTTGCCTGCAATCGCATCAGGTGGATTACGAAAGACACTGCCCTCTGTGCGTAAACCACTAAAATCAAAGCGCTTCGCCTTTGCAGAAGCTATTTCTGCAGAAATTGCGTCTGGTGTGCTCTTGCATAATTCAATCACACAACTTAATACTATCTTGTCTACCAATCCTGGGCAACAATGGTAGCCCGCAGCAAGCATCTCCACAGACAACTCTTCTTGCGCTCCTGTGGCAGGGTCTAGCACCGTGACGCTCTTTACTACATCACAAATCGCACCCTGACGCGTGCCCGCATTCATTGCCAGCCAACCACCGACATTTCCTGGTATGCCAGACATATATTCCAATCCTGACAATCCATGCTCTTTACAGTAATTCAAAACTGTGGCTGATGGCGTAGCGGCACCAACCTCAAGCTGTGTCTCTGAAATTGCTTTTATAAATGAATATTCTTTTGGCAAACGCAAAATTGTACCTTCGTAGCCAGTACCAGAAACAAAAAGATTTGTTCCATGTCCAACTACACGCTTTGGTCCTTCTGCCTTCACAAATTCATCAATGTTCTCTGTTAGCTTTACGACATATCCTTTTGTGCCGTAAGAGCCGAGCTGAACCAACTCTCCTTCTATTGGCTGGAGGTGCTGTAATTCTGGCAGTAGTTTTATAATATCTCCGGCACCAACAAGCAAAAGCAAATCGTCCTTACGTAATGTAAAACGAAGATAAGTCAAAACTGATTCAAGCGTTGCAGCAAAAATTGGCTCTGGCGTTGTGGCAGGGTCTGCCTCCTTTGCCTTACGAAAAGAGGCGTAAAGGCTCGCATTTGTCCCCCCACAAATCAATGGCTCTGAGGCTGAATATACAGGTGGAATAATCACCTCATCGCAGCCAATAAATGCCTCAGGAAATTCTTTAATAAAATTCTTTGTACGCGAATATCTATGAGGCTGAAATACAGCTACTATTCTTTTGGCAGGAACCAACTTTGCTGCAGAAATCAATGCCTTAATTTCCTCTGGATGATGTGCATAATCGGAAATTATTTTGAAAAGCTTTGTGCAATGTTCAAAGTGCTCAAAGCGTCGCGCAGGAAGGCTTGCAACATTTGATAAATGTGTTGCTGCATCGTTCAATGAAACACCTAATGCTGAGGCGGCTGCTATTGCGGCTGCCGCATTATAAAGATTATGCTTACCAGGCATATTTTCAAGGGTAAAGCAAGCGCTTGAATTTGCTGTGATTATTTCACCTCTTGGAGATACAGAAGAATAATCAACAAGCTTAAGAGCGAAATCAGCAGGCTTTTCTGCACCATAACTTAATACTTTGGCAGAGCAATCACACTCTGCCACAATTTTGCTTGCACGAGCAGCATCTGCATTATAAAAAACAAAGCCTTGCGTAGCTACAACTGCTTTAGTAAAAACATTTGCAAAGGCAGCCTCTGATTCAAAATGATCTATATGATCTAAATCAACATTTGTTATTACTGTGACAAATGGAGAATATTCTGCCAAAGTTCCATCACTTTCATCTGCTTCAGTAACAATCAACGAATCTTGTGCTTCTGGAGCTCCTCCCGCTGGATGTGGCAGGGTGCGAGAACTACCCCCGATGCACCATGCAAGTGAAGGATAATTTGCTGCTTGAAGCAATGCAGCAAGATAGGTAGCCGTCGTTGTCTTTCCATGAGAGCCACACACCGCAACAAGCTTACGATGCTTGGACAATTCAGCCAAGACTCTACCACGACGATAAATTGCCACACCTAATTGTTTGAATGCCAACAGCTCCTCGCTCTCTTCTGAAACTGCTGGCGTATAAATAACAATATCCGTGGCAGGGTCAAAGCTCTCTGCATGTGTGGCAGAGTGTCCTATAGACACTGCCACACCGAGCTCCTCAAGCCAACGGATATTTGAATTTTCTTGTGAATCGCACCCCGAAACAGTCCATCCAAAACGATGTAGAATATAGGCTAATCCTGCCATTCCGACACCGCCAATTCCCACAAAGTGAGCTCTGCCAGGAGTGGCTGCTGTAAATATCGAAGTTAATGCAATCACAATCTATCTATCATTATGGGCGAACGCGCTTTGTGCCTTTTGCATCAACTAGCACGCGAACAGTCTGACCAACAACAAAATTATCATTACCTGCGGTCTGCACAATTGCCTCACACTCACCTGTTAGGTCGTATTGTACTGAAATTTCAAGTGCCTTAGTACGTGTTAGTTTGCCCTCTGCTTTTGCGCCAATCAATGCTCCACCGATTGCACCAACAGCTGCAGCAATATCTCTGCCTGTGCCACCACCAATTGTAGAGCCAGCTAAGCCACCAAGAACAGCTCCACTAATTCCACCAACAGTACCATCTGTACCCTCTATAGTAACATTTTCTATAGCAATAATTTTTGCCAGATAAATTTTATTTGCTGTTTTTACTTCATCTCGTGAATATGTGCTACCTGCTGCATCCATTGAAAAACAACCAGTAACAAAAAACATTGCAGCTAAACAAATGCCAAAGATTGAATAAGATATTTTTTTCATAGTTTTTATCCTTTTATATGTAGTTTTTATTCTTTTATATTTTAATTTAACACACCATTCTCAAGAGTTAAAATTCTATCGCACTTTTCTGCAATATGTGGAGTGTGTGTAACTACCAACAATGCAGGAGGTGCCTTTTGTTCTCCCCCAATCAGAGGAAGCTTACTTGATAATGAGAACAAAATATCCAAAATAGAATCGCCTGTGGCAGGATCCAGATTTCCTGTAGGCTCATCAGCAAGAATCAATTCAGGAGAATTGATTAATGCGCGAGCAACCGCTACTCGCTGCTGCTCTCCTCCTGATAATTCAAGAGGCTTGTGAGCAAGACGTTCTCCTAATCCAACTGCCTCAAGCAATGCTATTGCACGCTCTTTTGCTTGCGGATTACGTTTCTTTAATGCCATATTTGGCAGAGCAACATTATCCACAATATTCATCTCAGGCATAAGATGATATGTCTGAAAAACAAAACCAATTTTTTCCGCACGTAAAAGGGCTTTACGATTTTCAGAAAGTTTTGTTAATTCTCCTACTGAAGCAAAATTGATGCTTGTATCTGGAGACTTATCAGGCTTATCTAATGTACCCAAGATATGTAAAGCAGTACTCTTTCCAGAGCCGCTCTTTCCAACAATTGCGACATGCTCGCCTTGCTTTATATCAATAGAGAAATCATTTAATACCTTAATGCTTCCTGAAGGAAGTTTATAGGTCTTTGATATATGCTTTGCTGATAATACTAAATCACTCATCGCCACTACTCCTGATTGATTGCTTTAATTGGATCTAGCGAAGCAGCGCGCCATGCTGGCAAGAAGCTAGCAAGAGAACAAAGAACAAATACGGCTCCAACTGTAGCCAAAACATCACTTGCAACAATTCGATATGGTATTGCACCCAAACCATATATTTCTTTTGGGAAAACCTCTATTCCGACACTTGACAGTGCTGCAACAATATTTTGGAGATTGATTAAAACAAGCCATCCAAGAGCAACTCCCAGCACAATACCAATTATACATTGTAGCTGACCATTGATAATAAATGCCTGCTTAAGCTGTCTGTTTGAAAATCCAAGTGCCTTTAACAAGCCAATTTCCGGTGTCTTTTGAATTGTTATAACAATAAGTGTATTTGTAACACAAAATGCAGCAACGATTGCGATAAAGAATAAAAGAATAAACATCATTGTCTTTTCGGTGCGGAGCGCCTCAAAAAGCACCTGATCATTTTCCTGCCAATTATTTACAACAAACAAAGGTCCTAGCTGTGCTGCAATTCTCTCTTGAGCAACAAATGCAAGTTCTGGCTCCTTGAGTTGTACTTGAATGGTTTGGCAGCCTTCCTCGAGTCCTGTAATATCGCGAGCCATACCGAGCGAAGTTATGATAAGACCATCATCAAAATCGCGCATCCCCATATCATATATACCAGTAACATAAAGTTCCTCAGGGAAATAAAGCTCATTTGCAGATTTCAGATTTAGAGCTGTATAGCATAGCAAGCGCTGACCAGGAGCATTAACACCAAGACGATAAAGCGCCATATCAATACCAATAACAGCAGAATCTTCGGCCACATTAAATTCGCCGACTTTTATCTTATCCTTCACTTTATCAAACATTTGGCTACGAAGTGGGTCAACGCCTATTACTTGAGCAACGACTGGCTCCACATCATCTCTATACTTCACCATTACTTGAGATGCAATGGTAGGCATACAGGCTGTAACAGCCTCGTCTTTGAGGACAAGATCGCAAATTTCATCAGGGTTTGGAATGCTATCTGTATAACGTGAAGAAATAGTGATATGTGGCTTAAAACTAAGGATTTTCTCCTTCCAAACATCACCGAAGCCCGTCATAACAGCAAGCACTATCATCAATATTGCCACACCTAGGGTAACACCTAGCACAGTTATTATGGTAATAACTGATGCAAAGCTACGCTTTGGAAGCATATATTTAAGAGCTAAAAAAAGAGGGAATGATTTCATAATTAGTCAGATTAATTTTATTTGAACAATATTTTAGGATAAACCGATAAAATGAGCAAGCAAAATATTGAAACAAATTCAGAAGATTAGCAAAAAGAAGATGACAGACAAAGCATGTTAAACAGACATCACACAAATGTACCCCACCTAGGGGCATTTACCCTCACAAATTTCGGCATAAAATTCATATACTATAATAGTATAAAGAGACTTGCCTTTTTCAGTTACTTATGCAATAATAATGTAAACGTATTAAACCAAGTATTTAGTTGACTAATTATGGCAAAAGATTTTTGCTCCGCAATAACATTTTCAGGGAGCTCTTTTGCGTGGGCAAAATGCTCATGCAACAAGGGCGTATTTTCCATTTCTTCAAGTGGAGAGCTCGGTCATACCCCAATAGAGCCACAGCTCTCAGACGAAGATCAAAATTCAACTGTAGCAGCAGACTTTCAAAAAGAGCTTGCTTTCTATGGCAAAAAAGTATCTTCAAAGCTTGCAGATAAGAACACACTTTCAATCCCAACCTCACGCCTTATCTTTAAGGTTGCATCCTTCCCTTCTGTTGATTTATCAGAAATTCAGCAGATGGCACTAAATGAATTTGAGCCACAGTCTCCTGCTCCATTAGAGGAAATGGTTTTCTCTTTTGATGTGCTTGAGCAAGCTGACGGATCTTCCAGGATCATATATGCTGCAGCAAAGGAAGAGGACGTTCTAAACCAACTTCTTTATCTTGATGTTACTCCAAAAAAGGTAGAGCGCGTAGATGCATACATTTTAGGCCTGCTACGTAACATCGCAGATGCAGATATGCTCCAAGCAGATACAAGAAATGTAATTCTTGCACGTGAAGGAGATTTTCTGACAATTCTTGTAACTGACGGCAAGCAGCCTTGCGCAATTCGTCATTTAGGCAATGCTGATGCAATTTCCGGTTTTGCACTTTCCTCTGGCATTAGCAAGACCATCCGCCAGGTAAACAGTGAATTTACGAAGAAAGAAATTTCAAAGCTAATCTTTGTTGATCTTGATGGAACACCTGTTCTTGCACAAGCAGAAAAGATTAAGCAGGCAATTGGTGCAACAAGCGATTTGCTTCCTACAATGGTATCAACCTCAGAAAAGCCTGTTGAGAATGCACAAACAACATTGCCATTAATTGCAGTCGGTGTTGCTAACCGTTCCTTTGAAAAAGGTGTGATGAATCTTTTTCCTGGCAGTTGGACAGCTGAATTGCAGCAGCAAAAGGCTAAGGTGAGAAATATCTCAATTTTCTCTGTGATTATGGTTTTATGGTTCTGCCTTATCACATACCTTTATGGATATCCATATCTTATCAGCCATAAGATTGATAAAGCGAACAAAATTTCTGAACAGCTTTTACCTGAATCAAGCAAGGTACAAGATTTCCGCAATCGTATCAATATCATAGATAGCTATTCTGACCGCACTCGCTCTCCTCTTGAGCTTTTGCGTGAGGTTTGCATCTATATGCCAGAAGGAATTGATTTAACACAATTCCGTTATCGTGGCACCGATAAAATCTTACAGATAGAAGGCCGTGCACAATCCTCATCTATCATTTACGATTTTATGAATAATCTCAGAGGCTCCAAACTACTTGGAGAAAACCGCCTAACCTCAGGACCAACCCACAATAAAAATTTGGGCAAGGACGTCTTTGAGCTAGCTATTGTTATAACTTCTAGCAAAGAAGAGGAGTAGGAACTAAGCCATGAGTATATCAACAAAAGATAAGCAGCTTCTAATCATTATTGGGCTTATTCTTCTTTTTGGAATTACCCTAGCAAATCTAAGAAAATGCATTGACAACATTTCAATCAAGCAGCGAGCTCTTCACACAACTGAAGAAAACATTTCTATGCAAAAGGCTCTGATTGAAGCAAAGGATATTTGGGCAAAGCGCTATGAGGAAAAGAAGCCACAGATGCCTGTCTTTAAGCCTGATGTTCAAGTAGACACATATTGGCTTAACATTATGGATTTAGCTGCAGAAAGACATGGTGTAAAGATTCGCAACCGTCATACAGGTGAAGAAACAAAGGTAAGCGATGTTTTTGAATTTCCTATTGAGGTTAAAGATTGGGAAAGCGAGCTTGAGCCATTTGTCAATTTTATGTATGCACTTCAAGCAGAGGGCGCAATGCTTGATATTCGCACTCTAAACATAACTCCAATTTCAAATAAACCAGGTCTACTAAAAGGTTCATTCGTGCTTTATTGTGCATATATGCGCGACGATTCTGCAGAATAAAATAATTTAATTTACATTTAGGGAAAAAATATGAGAAACAAACTAAACTTCCTTTCACTAAAGCTAGCACTTGCAACTGTTGCTTTTCTTGTTGCAGGCTCTGTTGTTGAGGCACAGCAGCCACAAAACAATGCTCCTACTCCTAACCGCCAAACACCAAATGCTATTAGAAGAGGCAGAACAACAGACAACAATGCAAACAATGCTAAGTCAGCTGCAAATCAGAACAAAGGTGTAAATCAAAATCCAACTGGTGCTGCTCCTGCAATTCCTTTTGACCAAAGCCCTAACGGACTGAACTTCCAGGATGCTGCTGCAGATTTGCTAATCATGGACTATGCAATGCGCACAGGCCGTTTGGTTGTTAAAGACCCTGCCACACCAACTCCACTAATTACACTTCGCTCTACTCCAGAATCACCTCTTTCTGATGAAGAATATCTACTTGCAATTGAATCTGTACTCAACCTCAATGGAATTGCTCTTGAAAAAGATGGAGACAAATTCTTAAAGGTATTCCCAAGCACAGAATTCCATCGCCGCGGTATTAAGGGAGATATTGTTTCTGACGTAACAAAAAAGGATGCAATTCTTCCTGAGGATGGCCGCTTTGTTACTCGCACAATTCGTCTTAACTACATCACAATTGAAGAAGCTAAGGCAATTGTTGAAGGTTTCGTTCGCACAGGCTCACAGATTCAGACATTTGAGCGTGATAACAGCTTCCGTATTACAGACTCAGTTGAGAATGTAAACCGCATCATTGAAATGCTTTCACATTTGGACAAGCCAATCCCTGCACTTGAAGAGACAACAATCATCAAGATTCAGTATGCAAAGGCAACTGAAATCAAAGATCGCTTGATGGAAATTGTAAATGATGCTCAAGAGCAGCAAGAGAAAAGCAAAAATGCAGCAACAGAGCGTACATCTGGTGCACCAGGCACATTTAATCGCCAATTGCCACCAGGAGTACCAGGAAATCGCTGGAACAACCGCAATCAGCAACAAAACCAGCAGAACAACAAGCCAGCAGGCAATGCTGCTATTGATGCAGCTGTAGCAGATGCACAGCGTGGCATAATTCGTGGCAAGGTAAGCATTTTTGCAGACGAGCGCACAAACATTCTGATTGTTATTACCCGCAAAGAGAATTTGGTTTTCTTCGAGAAGCTAATCAAAGAGCTTGATATCCCAACAGCACCAAGTGTACTTGCTGAAGTAATTCGCCTAGAGCATGCTGTTGCTGAGGATGTTGCTAAGCTTCTTAATGATCTTGTCAGCGAAACAAAAAAGGATTCTGACGACAATAAAGTCCGCAGAGAAGAATCAACCTCAAACAATTCTGACAACAAATCATCTACCCAGCAAAAACTTCCTACTGGTGTAAATACACAAATGATTGGACAGTTAGATTCTGACAACATCAAAATTCTTTCTGACGAGCGCACAAACTCATTGCTAATTATGGCTCCATCTCTAGACATGGGTGTAATTAAGAACATAATAAAGAATATCGATATTATGCTATCTCAGGTTGTTATCGAAACAGCTATTGTTTCTGTTGACTTCAATGACACAACAGAAACAGGCGTTGATTGGTTCCAATCCACTCTTAGCAGATTCAATGGAGATTTTAACTTTGCTTCATCAGGCGGTGGCGGTCAATATAAATTTTCTGAGAAAAATGTTGCTAATGCAGGTAAAGATTTAGCAAATCTACTTCCTGAAGGTGGAGCAAATCTTATTGCGACTTTTACCGACTTAAATCTAAGTGTAATTCTAAGAGCTATTGAGTCTGATTCTCGCTCTCGACTACTAAGTTCTCCAAGAATAACAACCCAAGACAACAAGGAAGCTGTTCTAGAATCAACTAAACGTATTTACTGGAAAGAAGGAACAACTTACTACGGCGAAGACTCAGATCGTTCTAGCGACAACATCAAAAATGAAGATATTGGTATTAAGTTAACTATAACTCCACGCATCAATAAAAAAGGTTTCATAAACCTTACAATTGAGCAGGAGATGCAAACTCATGATGGTAACTATAGTAATGTTACAGACAAAGGCGGTGAATATCCTATATTGAACACTCGTAAAATGGGTGCAGATGTAGCAGTACAAAGTGGAGAAACTGTTGTTCTTGGTGGTTTAGCTCAAAACCAAATTATCGTAACACAATCTAAAGTACCTATTCTTGGAAGTATTCCTCTTCTTGGCAGATTGTTCCGATATGAAGAAGAAAGAAACTCACGCACAGAAATTATTGTTTTCATCACTCCTCGCGTAATCGATACACCTGCACAAATTGAGGACGATGCACGTAAAGTTCGTGCTACACTTGACACAGATGGTGTTTGGGATAGTGGTTGGTCATATAGCCGTCTTGCTGACCAAAAAACAGAAGATGATCGTAAGACTTATATAGAAAATTCACGCAAAACAGTTGAGAAGCCAAACACTCCTCTATCTGGTTATCTAACCAATACAAACGAGGAAAATGGTTTTGATAATCCTGCAAAGGACAAGACTACAAATCCAGATGGAACAGAAACAAAGCTTCCTTACATTCACTTTACTGAAGCTGAGAATCTTCGCTCTCTTCCTAATGGCGTAGTTCTCCCTACAGAACAAGCTACACAAGAAGTCGAAGAAGAACCAGCGAAGGAGGAGCCTACACAAAGTGAAACCACAACTCCTCCTGAATCACAAACCGAATTTGACAAAGTTCTTGATTCTATAATTGAAGAAACAACTCCTGAAGACAAATAGCAAAATCCAGGGAAAATAGAATGAATATGGACGAATTAGAACAGAAATATTTACTTCAATACAAATATAGTTTACCACTAAGACAACAGTTAAATGCTGTTATTAAGAGCTTCCCTCTTTCTGGGCGTGCTGCTAAAACTTTTCTTGATGTAGGTATGCCAAATCCTATAATGTCAAAGGAATTGCGCAGAGCTGGTGGTAGCTGGTCAACAGTTGTTCGCTCTCCTAAACTTTTGGAAATAACATCAAAAATATTGGAAGATCAGAATGTTACTTGTTTAGGTGTAAATGGTGAACTTCCATATTTAGACCAATCATTCGACTATATGATTGTTGCATTAGATATTCTTCCTGCAATGTCATCCACAGAAAAATTCTTAAAGGAATGCCATCGTATTTTGAAGCCCAATGGCAGACTTATTATTGCAATTCAAACAAAGCGCCCATTAAGTTTAATTACTGTTTTAAGAAATAAGCTTGCAAAGCGTATAAATGGTTTTACTCCTATCAATATTGCTCTTTCTCAAAGAGATATCTTCCATTTATTCAATGCAGGATATAATGTAATAGCTTGTGAGAATTATTCAAAATTCTTCACCGAGATTGCTCGTATTAAAGAATATGAATTATCAATCACAAATTGTGCTACAAAGAAAAAAGCACCAAGCTATTGGTGGGCAAATCAGTTAGATTTCTTTCTCATTGGCGCTAAAGGACATATCTCCGTAATTACAGCGGAACGCAAGCAATGGAGAGAGCGTATTTCTCCTGTACTTGCAGATGGTCGCTCAATGCAAGAGGCAGTGCTATCTCAGCGCTTATAACGTCTTTTTCAGATACTTATATTTTTATGAAAAAACAATTTTTTGTAGCAATTTTTTGCTCTTTTATTTCATGCGCAATTGCTGAAGAAACTACTCAGCCAGCAACAGCTATTAAAGCCCCTGCTGTCGCCCAATTTTTACAATCAAATACAAATGCGGCACCTACTACCCTAACTGCAGAAATGCTAATGCTTGATTGTATTAATCGCTTTCCTCCTGAGGAGCTTCAGCTTATCGGTCGATTGACGATGAGACGTCGCTACGGAATAGAAATGGCAGAATATGACTTCAAGGCAAATGTTTGCTGGGGAACCGCAGAACCTTATGCTACATATAAATTCTATTCTCTAAAAGGAGAATTAGCTGACCATGTAACAATAAAACGCAATGCTACCGGAGAAATTACCCTATTCAGAAATATAAAAACAGAATCTGGTGCAACAATTCTTCCTCCAAAAGCTACAGATAGAATTCTTGGCTCTGATGTAACATGGATTGATGCAACTATGGATTTTCTATGGTGGAAAAATCCTGAGATCATCGGAAGCGGAGATATTAAGGGAAGAGATTGCGATATAATCAAGCTTAGTTCTCCAGAACCAACAGATGATTGTACATTTGGTAAGGTTTGGTTGGACAAAGCACAGCGCGTGCTTATGCAAGCTACACAAAATGACAAAGATGGCAAAGAGACTCGCAGAATGTGGGTTCGTGCTGTTCAGAAGCTTGAAGTAGCTAAAGATGACGAGCGCTGGGTCATTAAAGACCTTGAGGTTGAGACCACAGGCTCAGGACACCGCACACGATTACATTTTGACGATGTCAAAATCGTTAGGTAGCATGGAGGGCTGAAGCCCTTTGCCCCAATATATTTTTCTAAAAACATCCTCATATTGGTAATAAATTTTGGTGCTGTTTCGGCAATGGAACTGCACCACATTTGTTAATTGCTTTCGATTGTATAATTATGATATAATTATACGAAATTAACTTATACTATTTTACGCTTTTTATGAGGCAATATTATGTGGAATTATACAGATAAAGTTTTAGATCATTTTCATAACCCTCGCAATGTAGGAAAAATTGAAAATCCAGATGGTGTTGGTCAGGTTGGTGCACTCGCATGTGGCGATGCTCTTACTCTTATGTTCAAGCTAGACGAAAATGGCAAAATCGCTGATGTGAAATTCCAGACCTTTGGATGTGCATCTGCTATTGCTTCTTCTTCTGCCCTAACAGAAATGATTAAAGGCATGACTCTTGAGGAAGCTCAGAAAGTAACAAACCAAGATATCGCAGAATTTCTTGGCGGACTTCCTGAAGAAAAAATGCACTGCTCAGTAATGGGCCGTGAAGCATTGGAAGCAGCAATTCACAATTACAAGACTGGCGAAACAACAATGCGCTCAGTTG
Organism: Kiritimatiellia bacterium; assembly: GCA_017648065.1. Lineage (GTDB taxonomy): Bacteria > Verrucomicrobiota > Kiritimatiellia > RFP12 > UBA3636 > RGIG990. Next base: position 41,853 of record JAGCJJ010000022.1, read on the forward strand.
GCGATGATCCAGTAATCTGCCAATGCTTTGATATTCACAAGTCAGAGATTGTTAAACTTGCAACAGAAAATCACCTTACAACAGTTGAGCAAATCACAAACTATTGCAAGGCTGGTGGTGCTTGCGGCAAGTGCAAGGCTGATATCCAAGAGATTCTAAACTCTGTTACTCATACAGAGGCTGCTGCACCTAAAGAAGAAGCAAAGCCTCGTGCAATGACTCAGCTACAAAAGATGAAGCTTATTGAGCAGACAATCGAGACAGAGGTTCGCCCACTATTGCAGCGTGATGGCGGCGATATTGAACTAATCGATATTCGTGGCAATGAGGTTGTAATTGCATTCCGTGGCATGTGCGCAGGCTGTCGCTCAGCACACATTACAAAGCAGCTTCTTGTAGAAGCAAAGCTAAAAGAATTTGTTACTCCTGAAATTACAGTAGTAGAAGAAGGTGAGGCATAAAAAATGAGCAGACTTGCTTATTTAGATAACAATGCAACAACTCAGGTTGCACCTGAGGTACTAGAGGAGATGCTCCCATTCTTCAAAGAATATTATGGCAATCCTTCCAGTATGCATGCATTCGGTGGCGTAGTGCAAAAGAAGGTAGATGCTGCTCGTGAGAAGCTAGCAGCTCTATTACATGCAGACCCATCAGAAATTATTTTCACAAGCTGTGGCAGTGAGTCCGATAATACAGCTATCTTCGGCACAGCAAATGCAATGGGCCCAGGCAGCACAATTATTACCACACGCGTTGAGCATCCAGCTGTGCTTCAGCCATGCCGTAAGCTTAAGGAGCTCGGCTATAAGGTTTTTGAAATCGGTGTACATGGTGATGGCACACTTGATATGGACGAGTACAAGGCTGCTCTTTCTGCACCTGGCAAAAAGCTTGTTACAATGATGTGGGCAAACAATGAAACTGGCGTTATTTTCCCAATCAAGGAATGTGCTGAGCTTGCAAAGGCCGCTGGTGCATATTTCCACACTGATGCAGTTCAAGCAATGGGTAAACTTTCAGAAGTTAATGTTGCAGAAACTCCAGTTGATATGCTTTCTCTTTCAGGACACAAGCTACATGCACCTAAAGGCATTGGCGCTCTATATGTTCGCAAGGGTACACATTACAATCCATTCCTACTTGGTGGTCACCAGGAGAATGGCCGCCGTGCTGGCACAGAGAATGTTCCATATATCGTTGGGCTTGGTAAAGCTGCTGAGCTTGCAAAGGCAGACCTTGCCACAGATGAAGTAGAAAGAATTAAGCGCCTACGTGATAAGCTTCAGGAGGAGCTGCTAAAGCTTCCTGATGCACGCCTCAATGGATCTCTCACAAAGCGTCTTCCTAACACATTAAATATCAGCTTTGAATTTATTGAGGGTGAGGCTCTTCTCTATCATCTAAGCGATGCTGGAATTTGCGCTTCATTAGGCTCTGCTTGCTCATCTGGTTCTCTTGAGCCTTCTCATGTAATTCGTGCGATGGGCATTCCATTTACAGCTGTTCATGGTTCTCTGCGTTTCAGCCTAAGCCGCTATAACACAGAGGAAGACATTAACCAAGTAATTGAAGTAATGCCAGGAATTGTAGATAAACTACGCAAGATTTCTCCGTTTGTAAATGCTTAACCCATTTTGATAATTTACAAGTAAATTTATTGATGGATATCTTATGAAAGAAGCAAATCAAACCTTTGTTGTTCCAGCAAAAAATGAAGAGCGTCCTCTTATTAAGAAAAAAGCAACAATACTAATTCTCTCAGGTCCTCAGCAAGGCAAAGAGGTTATTATTGAATCTACTCCATTTTCAATTGGTTCAAGTGACTCCTGCGATTTGCAGCTAAAAGACACAGCTGTTTCTCGTAAACACTGCATTATCAATTCTGATGATCATACATTTTCAATTGAGGATACAAATAGCACAAACGGCTCCTTCCTTTGTGGGTTACGCATTATGCATGCATATCTCACACCGGGCTCAGAGCTTCGTTTAGGCAATACACGCTTGCTATTCTCCCCTTCTCTTGAATTGGCTGACATCCCATTAAGCAGCAAGAATCATTTCGGCAATGCGATTGGTGCCAGTGATCCAATGCGCCGCATTTTCTATTTAGCAGAAAGCTATGCACCAACAGATGCTACAATTATGCTTACTGGTGAAACTGGTACAGGCAAGGAAATTCTTGCAGAAGAAATTCATAAGCATAGCAAACGCAAAGATAAACCTTTTGTAGTAATTGATTGTACATCAATTTCTCGTGATATCGTAGAGAGTGAGCTCTTTGGTCACATCAAAGGTGCATTCACAGGTGCCACAAGTGACAGACCTGGCGCATTTGAAAGTGCTGATGGTGGCACAGTCTTTCTTGACGAAATTGGTGAACTTCCTCAGGATTTACAGCCAAAGCTTCTTCGCGTATTGGAAAAGCGCGAAATTAAGCGTGTTGGCTCTAATGAGGTTCGTAAGATTGATGTGCGTATCATTTGTGCAACAAATCGTAATATCAAAAAAGAAATCAGCGAAGGCAATTTCCGCGAAGATTTATACTATCGCCTCTCTGTAGTAAATATTGAGCTTCCTCCTCTAAGAGAACATAAGGAGGATATCCCTCTGCTTACAGAGACATTTATGAACAGACTTCATAATGCTAATGCACGCGATGAAATTCAGGATTTTGATAATGCAATGAAATCATTGATGCACTATGATTGGCCTGGTAACATCCGTGAGCTACGTAACCTAATTGATCGCGCATATTATCACATTCAAAAGCCTGTTGATATTCTGCAGTGTCTCCAATACGGTACCCTTTTGAAGCAATCCAGCAACGAAGCTAATAACGATAATAATGCACCTTCAAATACAGTTGATACAACAAAGCCATTCAAGGATGAGAAGAATCGACTGATAGATGATTTTGAGCGTCAGTATATCAAAGAGCTTTTAGCACGCAACAATGGTAATGTTTCTAAATCAGCTCGTGAGGCAGATATTGAAAGAGCATATCTACAGCGCTTGATTAAGAAATATGGAATAAACACATAGAGCATGATTATAAAAAAACTTCTTACATGGCTTTTCTTTCATAAGCATGATGGCAATGCCAGTAATTTAGAAAACCCAGCAGAGAATCCAATTCTTGCTAAAGATGCTTTAGGCATCCATGGAGAAAAGCTTGCTGCTGAATTTTTGAAGAGTAAGGGGTTCAAAATAATTGGCGAGCGCGTACACATTGGGATGGATGAATTAGATTTAATTGCGATTGATTATCGCAATCCAATGGTTGAACAAATTGTATTTGTAGAAGTAAAGACACGCTCATCAGCACTCTTTGGAGGAGGAAAGGCAGCAGTTGACACGCGCAAACGCAAAGCTCTTATACGAGCAGCAAAAGGATATTTGAAGAAAACATTTTCAAAGCCACACGCTGTTCGCTTTGACATAATCGAGGTAATAAAGAATCAGGATAGCACAGACCCAAATGCATTTGATATCACACATCACGAAAATGCAATAGCACTTCCGAAAGGTCTGATTACTTCTGCCCTATACAAGAGAACTAATTTTTAATGAAAACAACAGATATTGACCAACAGCGGGAGCTAGAAAAAAAATCTTCCGCAATTTCATTATCAGATATGGAAATGTTCATATTTCCAGATTTGATATTCAGCCTTGTATTGGCCAATATTATGTCGCCAATCCTTTGGCGTTGGCGAGAGGACCCATGGTTCACAGAATTTAATAAGCGTGGCACAGTCGCCCGCATCAATCGTCTCAAGCAATATATAATGGATCACTACACCTTTAACCTTGATCTTGAGACATGGGGACTGACAACACAAGAAAAAGAGCTGGCACGCTTCAATAGTTTTATTGATCGCGAAACTCTTTCAAAATCAAATGCTCTGTTTGGTTATGAAGGAGACAAATATTATTTTGATATTGATATTCGCAGACATTTTGGTTTAGATCAATATAATACAAATGTCATCCCATATTGGAAGACAGAAACACTTGAGGCAATGACAGCATTCTCCAAAAAACCTGGTTATAGCACAGGTGCAGGAGAATGTGTATCGCTCGCAGCACTTTATGCTGCTGCCCTATTTGTTGTGCTTGATATTCCACTTGAGCAAATTTATTTGATGGCAACTCCACTTCATTCACAAAACTTTGTTGCAATTGACGAAGGCATCATTACAAACAATCGCCGCATTGTAACAAAAAATATGTGGTTCAATGGAACCGAGCTTTCCGCACAAGCTCGCAGAGCAATTGAGCATGAGCGCATCACATTTGTTACACATAGCACTGGTTGGATTCACACCATCTATGACACAGCCACAATTTCTGAAGAAGCAATAAAAGGATTTTCTACAAAGATAACAAACTATCTTTCAACAAATCTTACACCTGAGATTCTTGGCAATTTCCTACGCCAATATCCGCAGGCACAGCATTGCTTTGTCGTAAAGCATGTAATCAATGGTCATTCTCATTATCTGCCATTGTCTCGTGCATTTGCGTATGAAAAAGATACACCATTTAAGGTTACTGATAATACACGCCCTCAGCTTCTTGCTACAATTGACCAAGAGGAAATGCATTCAGCAAGCTGCAATCAGTGTATTGTGCTTGATGATTTGGAAAGCTACCTAAAGCAATATCCTGTGGATATAAATTCTGCTGAGGATATAGCTCGACTTGAACAGAGAATGTGCACAAAGTGTTTTGATATTAAGCAAACGCTTCAGCACCTTATCTCATTCTGCAAAACAATCCCACGCTTACCAAACTATGCAGAGAAAACATTTGTTTCTCAAGGAACACCTTTGAACATTGTGCCGGGGATGAGTCGCGATGAAATTATTCATCGCATCTATGAGATAAAAGATACAAACGAATATTGCCAAATGGCACTTTATGCTTGGCGTGATTTAAAATCTACAGAGCTTGCTCCATTTATGAAGGCAGCACTTGAGCGTAATCCTGTTTGCTTTGAAGCTACAAAGCATTTAGCAACAGATGCTGAGCTTTGTGCAGAAATCGCTACAAGAACTAGCAACGAATCAATTTACGAAGAGAGCTTCAGACTTGCACAGCCAGATGAGGTTTGGAACTATCATTGTGGTGATGGGCTTGAGCAGGCTATTATGCTTGCAGCTATTTTAAAGCAACGCTCTTCAGAAACATCTTTTAAAATAACAATTGAAAATAACAATGCTTGCTTATACAAGGAAGGCATTAAGATTTTCAACTGTCCTACACAAAAAACTATTTCTACAAATTTAATTGAAATTTAATACATATTAACGAAGGGAATAAAAATGTCAGAAAATACATGTCCAAATAGAACAGCCGCATGTGGAGATTGCAAAGGCTCTGGTAGTTGCCAAGATGATTCAGAAAAGAAAATCCGCAGCTGCCTAGCAAATGTTAAGCACAAGATTGCAGTTATGTCTGGTAAAGGCGGTGTTGGTAAGAGCACCGTTTCTGTAAATCTTGCAATAGCTCTTGCAAAGCAAGGCAAGAAAGTAGGCCTATTGGATGTTGATATCAACGGACCAAGCATTCCAAAGATGCTAGGCAATGTTTGTGCAGATGTTTATTCTGAAAATGGAAAGTTAATTCCACATGAGACACATGGAATCAAGGTAGTATCAATTGGATATTTTCTTCCAAATCCAGATGACGCAATTATTCTTCGTGGTCCTGCAAAGAATGGCGTAATTCAGCAATTCATTTCTGATGTAGTTTGGGGAGAGCTAGATTATTTAATCATCGACTGCCCTCCAGGAACAGGTGATGAGCCTCTTGGCATTTGTCAGCGTATACCTGACCCAACTGGTGCAATTATTGTAACAACTCCTCAAGAGGTTGCTGCAAACGATGTACGCAAATCACTTAACTTCTGCTTAAAGCTAGAATTCCCAATTCTCGGTATTGTTGAGAATATGAGCGGCTTCATTTGTCCAAAATGTGGCGAGCTCACAAACATCTTTGCTGAGGGTGCAGGCAAAAAGCTTGCAATGGAATTCAATACACTGCTACTAGGACAGATTCCTATTGACCCACTAGTATGCATGGGTGGTGATTCTGGCAACCCAATTGCTGGCGAGGAAGCTCCATCACCTATCCGTGATGCATTCAACAGCATTTGCGCAAAGCTACCACAATAATTTATGAATTTACAATTCTTCGTACATGCATAATGTGTGCGAAGAATTGATTTTTTTGAGGATTTATTTTATGTATAGACTTGGATATTGCGGATGGCTATTAACAGGCAAGCCACTTCCTGAAATTGTTCAATTTCTTTCTGACAACGGATTTAATTCTATTTCATGGCTTCAAGATATTGTTGACGCAGATGAAGTAGAACGTAAAGAAGCAGCTGCTGCAATCAAAGAATTAAATTTTGCACTCTGCTATCATGGCTGCGTTCAATGGCAGCTTACTCCTGAGTGGACTGTTAATTTAGATTTCTTTAACAGAATGGCTAACGATGTAATGTGGTGGCATAAAAACACCAATGGCGTTATTTCTTGTTGCTCAGATTCTATTAACCGTAAAATCAGAGAGACAGACAAAGGCAACACATATCTTGAAGATACAACAAAGCAATTACTAAAGCTTGAAAACGAATTCTTCAAAGAGACTGGCATTGGCTATGGCATTGAGAATGGTTTTTGCATAAAACCAGGAGCACGTGTGTATGCATCTATTGACAGCATGAAGGAATATATGTCTATATTGGATGATCCAAAGGGCATTGGCACAATTCTTGATGTTGGTCATGCAAATATTTATTTAAAGCGAGGCAATGAAGGTAAGCTTTCTTTAATTGATTATATTCGCCAGATTCCATTCAAAATCTACGAGATACATATTACAGACAATATGGGTGACTGCGATGCACACACAGCACCTGGCACTGGCAATATTGATTTTGTGGAGCTACGCGAAGGCTTAAAGGAAGTTGGATTTGATGGAGCAATTTCAATGGAGGTATGCAAGGATGCTGCTCATTTTGATAATTGCTTTGATATTTCAAACATTGACCAAAGAGATCAAGTCCTACGCATAAGAGACAGCTTTATTGATGCCTTTTATAAATAGCCTCTGATTAGATAGATATACAAATTAATTGATTGCATTCAACCACATAATGCAATCAATTTGTCTCTATCTAGAAACACTGAGTACAATCAGACAAATTGTGGCTCATATAGACACCTATACTTAGTATAAATATCCTAAATTTCATCGTTGACTAAGAAATTTAGGATATTTGTATTCAACTAGTTAAATAAGAAGCATTTGAGTTTTGTATCATTTTTTGTTTTCCTACCAAAGCAAAGCATGAATTTTCATTGCTCACACCTTTATTTTATGGTAAACTAATACATATAATATGAAGGAGTTATTTTGGATACACTTATTTCTGTAATAGACGATGTAATAAATCACGTTAAAAACGAGATACAAGCAGGCCGCAGACACGTCCCAATAGACAAGGATGTTGCTGAAGCTTTTCTTGCGTCATCCCCTATTACGCCACAAAATAACGCAGGCAACACAGAAGCTAAGAACCTATTATCCAACACGTTACAAGCACAAAGCAAAACAACTCCATCTACTTTACCTGCAAATTCCAACACTAATATAGAGCCTTCACGTATCAGGGAAAACTATAAAAAGTTTCGTGGCACAGATATATCCCCTCTTTTTGCGTTTATTGGATATGAGCCAAGCTTTGATGCAGAACCAGAAGATAAGGCATTCTCGGGAGAGCAAGGTGCATTATTAGATAAAATGATTGCTGCGATGGGACTTGCTGAGCATGAATATATTATTCTCAATATATTTGAAGAACCAGCAAAAATGTTTACTGGGCCAGCAATTAGTAATCAGGTAGACAAGCTTAAAGAATTTCTCAACAGAGTTGACCCTAAGGTCATTATTGTTATGGGTGATGAGGCAGCAAGTCTTTTATTAAAGACAAAATCGCCTGTAGCAAATATTCATGGCGTTAGAAATATATTATTTAACAAGCCATGTATACCAACTTATCACCCAAAAAATCTTTTACGATTTGTTGCTGTAAAAAAAGCTGCCTGGAGTGACCTAAAGAATGCTCTTGCAATTATAAATCGTACTCCACCTCCTATAAGGAAATAAATTATGGAAGAATCATTTAATACACCTCCACCTATTGGTCCAGAAGCTACTCAACCAAAACCAAAAGCTCAAGTATACTACAATGGAAATCCAAAGCCTAGTCGAGTTAAATATTGGGCTTTAGGTTGCGGTTCTGGTTGTTTATTGGCACTGCTATTCCCATTCATGTTTGTTGTTGGATTGGCAATGATGATTGGTAATTCTGTTTCAAGCAGCATTACTTCTTCAGATCCTATCGTAACAAAAATCCCTGAAAGTAACAGCAGAATAGCCTTATCCGGGAATAGCAACTCAGACATTTTTATAGCAAAAATCAAGCTTAATGGTCCAATCATGCTAGACAATGAAGAAGAATCCTTCTTTGACACAGACTTCTCTTCTGCCAATTATGCTTTAAAGCAAATTAAAAAAGCAACCGATGATCCTATTTGCAACGGAATTATTCTTGATTTATCAACTCCTGGTGGTGGCGTAACAGATAGCGATATAATCTGGAAGGCTCTAAAAGATTTCCGTGCAGCAAAACCAAATAGAAAGGTTGTTGTTCTAATGGGTGATACAGTTGCTTCTGGCGGATACTATATTTCAACTGCTGCAGATTATATCTTTGCCCACCCTACCACAATGACTGGTTCTATTGGTGTAATTATTTCAAGCATCAATGCCACTGAGCTTGCTCAAAAGATTGGCATCGCTCCTGTAACAATCAAATCTGGCAAGACAAAGGATTTTCTCAACCCACTCCGCCCTCTGGCACCTGAGGAAGAAGCAATGCTACAAGCGATGGTTGATAAGTTAAACAATCGCTTTATCAAGCTACTTGTTGATGGTCGTAACCTAGATGAGGCTAAGGTTCGTGCAATCGCAGATGGTAGAGTTATGCTTGCCGAAGAAGCAAAGGAGCATGGAC
>JAGCJJ010000023.1 GCA_017648065.1 Kiritimatiellia bacterium
ATCAAGTTTCTGTTCGTTAGGCTACGATTTCGCTATCCCTTCTTCTCGCCTATGCCTCACAACATAAACCTTGGGAGTCGCTATTGGGTTGGTCGGTAACTACCCCCCGTTGGACTTTCACCATAGAACTATGACATGCCCGTCATACATATAAAGCGCTAGCGAAAGGAGATTTTCGCTGGCGCTTTTTTCTTGTGGGAAAGGGTGGGCTAAAGCCCTTGGACGACGAGGACGGCTAAAGCCGCCAACTACGATGTAGGAAAGGGAGAGGCAAATTAAAGAAAAGCCCACCGCTCCGATGTTGGTGAAGGGAGAGGTATATTAAAGAAATGCCGAATTTATGATTATTTACGACAGCTCTTCTTACATGGAATAAGAATGAATCCTATCAAAGCAACAATCATAAGCATTTGATAGTACATTGTCTTGATTACTGCTAATGCAGAAACATCAAAATTCTGTGTCTTTGCTACACCAATTGCAATTAGAATTTGTGCACCATAAGGGATCAGACCTTGTATAATGCAGCTTGCTACATCAAGAACACTGGCAATGCGCTTTGCATTGCAATTGTATTTCTCAGAAAGTTCGCGAGCAACAGGACCAGCAATAACAATAGCAACTGTATTATTTGCTGTAATCAAATTGATAGCAGAAACAATACCAGCAACTCCAACCTCACAGCCTTTTGTTCCTCTAATGAAATTATTTACCTTTTGGAGCAAGTAATCAATACCGCCATAATAACGGATTAGCCCTAACAGACCACCTGCTAATAATGCAACAATCAATGTCTCTGACATACCTAGAGAACCACTTCCCATTGCACCTAATGATGTAAAGAAATCAAATTTCTTGCATAGAATTCCTATTACAGATGTCATGACTATGCCACAAAATAGAACCGGCATAACATTGAAGCCAACCAATGCAAAAATCAAAACAAAAATGTATGGAAGAACTAAGCATATATCCGTACTTGTAATTGCTTGAATCTCTTGCATATTACTTACATTTGAAGCCTTACCTAAGAAGAAATAAAGCACAATAGCTACAATCGCTGCTGGCAATGCAATGCGCAAATTTGTGATAAATTTATCGTGCATTGCAACACCTTGTGTGCGAGTTGCTGCGATGGTTGTATCTGAAATCATTGACATATTATCGCCAAACATTGAACCACCAACAACTGCACCAATCATTAATTCAATAGGTAAGCCAATTGCCTGAGCAAGACCTAGCGCAATCGGTGTAATTGTTGCAATTGTTCCACAACTTGTACCAATCGCTAATGAGATAAAGCAAGAAACAATAAATACACCACAAAGCATCATTTTTGCAGGAATCAAATGCTGAGCAATTCTTACAGCAGCATCAACAGCACCCATTTCCTTTGCCAACGTTGCAAAAGCACCAGCCAGAATGAATACTAAGCACATAATCATGATATTGCTATCACCCATGCCCTTTGCAAATACCTCAACTTTATCATTTAGCTTTGTCTTCCACTCAAGCATAAATGCGGTTGCAGATGCCACAATAAATGCTATTGGCATTGGCACTGAATAAAAATCATTCTTGTAAATTGACAAGCCCAAATAAAAAACAAGAAATACCAAAAATGGTAAAAGTGCAATTAAGCCATAACTTTTCTTTTTTTCCATATCTATCTCCTTAATGTTTAGATAATCATTTAAAAATTCTCTCGCTGCTCGTATGCTTCACCAACAAGAAATAGCGAACCACATAGCACAATTGGTTGAGCAGTTTCTTCTTTACGTGCAGAGGTTATTGCTTCTAACATAGAACTACACTCTACCACATTTCTAATTCCACTTGCAAGTGCTTGCTGACGCAACAATCCAAGGTCTGCGCTCCTAGGGTTATTTATTGGTGTAAGATACATCGCCTGACAAATTGGAGCAATTGTTTTCATAAAGCAATCTGTTGCCTTATCTCCACACATACCGGTAACAAATACAAAGCGAGCTTTTTTACCAGCTACTGTATGCAATGCGTCAACCAATGCAGTGGCACCATCCGGATTATGTGCTCCATCAACAAGTATATCATTTGCCAGCATGCAAAATCTGCCACGCCACTCTGCCTTTTCAAGGCCCGATTTTAAGACCTTTACAGGGAATGTAACTCCCAAACGCTCTTGCAATGCCTCCAACGCAGAAACAACAATTGCCAAATTTTCAAGTTGGTAGCTTGCAGGAAGCTTTAGCTTTATTGTTCCGTATGCGCAAGATTGGCTTTCTACAGAAAGCTTTTGCTCACTGAAATTCGATCCCTTTTGTCGGGTAACCGAAATCTCATCAATCGCATAGCGCATAGGCACAGATTTCTCTCGAGCAACGCGCGCAAACACAGCAAGTGCTTCATCTGGATTAGCACCAACAACAAGTGATGTGCCTTGCTTAATTATGCCAGCCTTCTCTGATGCAATTTGTTCAATTGTATCTCCTAAGTATGCCGTGTGATCCAGTCCGATACGCGTAATAATTGTCACCAGTGGAGCTGGCAAAATATTGGTAGCATCAAGTCTGCCACCCATACCTACTTCTATGATTGCGATATCTACATTTTTCTCAACGAACCACAAAAATGCGACAGCTGTTGTATATTCAAAAAATGTAACATCCAGCCCATCACGTTGCTTTAAAATTTGAGAAGCTTGCTCAACGCGATCTAAGAGGGAGAAAAACTCAGAATCAGAAATTTCTTCTCCATTGATAGAGAAGCGCTCATTAACTCGCACAAGATGTGGTGATGTATAAACACCTACCTTCAATCCAAGCTCACGCAAAGAGCTCATAAGCATCGCTGTAACAGAGCCCTTACCATTTGTTCCTGCGACATGGATGGAGCGAAGCTTTTCCTGAGGATTTCCAAGCTCCTCCATAAGCTTACTGATAACAATAAGTCCTGGTTTAATACCAAAGGTTCGCTTTGAGTACAATTTTTCCAATGCACTATTCATACTTGTACTCTTTCTAATTAGCAATATTTACGCGAATTCTGCTTGTAGGTATTTTTCTATTATTTGTCTCTGCGTCAAAAGGCTTAAAATCTGGATGAGGACCAACAGCAATAACATCAACCTCCAAGTCATCCTCTGTACCTATACGCTTATCCTCGCCTGTGCTCAAAAGACGTGGCACATCATCGACTAGCTCATAAAAATATGGGCGACCCCATCCATCTGTATGAAGTCCGTTGATATATGGTCCATTCCAATTTTGAGCATTTTGAGGAACTGTTACCAATGCAGTTAAACCACCATCTCTATTTGCCAAAGGGAAATTACCCACATCAATTTTATAATGATTAAGAGCCTGGGCAAGAATCTGTAAATCTTGAACAGTCATCTCTTCTCTGCTTGGCTGTCCCTTAGGTGGATTTGCACGCTGTGCTTGAGAAACAAGACCTGCACCTAAAGCAACAAATACAAAAATAATCATACCAAAAAACATTGGATTTTTATTTGGTTTGAAAGCGCGACGCGGACCAAGCTCTCTTATTTTTTTTTCGTGCTCACGTTCTATACGCTTCATAAGAACCTCTTTATTCTCTGGTGTATTTGTTGAGTAGCCTACTGGGGGACGAATTGTGCGTTTACAACTAGGACAGCACAACTGATCAGGTGGCCAAATAAAATTAGCATGACAATATGGACAGGCACACTTCTTCCCATCCAATTGATTAAAATACTGCTTTTGTTGTTTAAGGGTTGACATTAGTCAATTCCTGGCTATCAAAATCTATTTTACGATAGAAGCAATTTCGTGCTGCACCTTCTGAATTTGAGGTATGGCAAATTCCAAAATGCTTATCCTGAGGATATGGGCGAACCAAATACAAAAGAGAATTTTGTTCACAATTTACGTATGCCTCCAAAAGATCAAAATAGTGACCTGAGGTAGCACCCTTTTCCCATAACTGCTGGCGAGATGTGCTCCATAAAATCAATCTACGCTTTTCAAAGGCTTGCTTCATTGCATACTCATTTGTATATGCTAAAAGAATTAGCTCCTTTGTATCAATATTTTGAACTGCTACTGGAATACATCCAGAAGAAGCTATTGAAGATAGCTTTGTAAAATCTAAATCTAGTTTTTTACCCTCTTCCTTTGACATATCTCGCCTCAATCCAATTTACAAATTAATTATGAACCAACAATGTTACTATGAAAGCAATTAAGATAATAGTAACAAACAAGACAACAAATCGCCAAAATGCAATAAGTTTCTTTGCCGTACTATTTTTCATGGAAAATATAGACAACCAACGTGTAAATTCGCGACCACAATGAGTGCAACGAATATTTTCCATTCTACCTGGAGTTACTTTCATCCAAGTAGGTCTATGCATTCTCCATTTGGTATCTTTTCCACAATAAGGGCACTTCATTTTATTTCACCTAAATTATCAATATATTCAATCGTTGATTATTTATATGTTCTCAAACGAACCTAGATAGAATTACAAGCTTCCCAATTTATTGTTGCAAACAAGTCATCTAAAGTTTCTGGGCGTCTGATAAGAACAGCTGAACCATCCTTACGTAGAAGCCATTCAGCAGAGCGAAGCTTTCCATTATAATTGAAACCCATTGCATGGCCATGAGCACCTGCATCATGGATAACAACTACATCGCCTGGTGTAAGCTCTGGAAGCATACGATCTACAGCAAATTTATCATTATTTTCGCAAAGAGAACCTGTAACATCATACATTGTATCGCAAGGAGCATTTTCCTTACCCATCACAGAAATATGATGATAAGCGCCATACAATGCTGGACGCATTAGATTCGCCATACAAGCATCAAGGCCTGCATATGTCTTATAAGTCTTCTTGATGTGAAGCACGCGAGAAACAAGATAACCATAAGGACCTGTAACCATACGGCCACATTCCATTACTACGCGTGGAATTTCAAGACCAGCTGCTGCAAAGCACTCTTCACAAGCCTTACGAACACCCTCGCCTACTACTTCTAAATCAACCTTTGACTGCTCTGGGCGATATGGAATACCAATACCACCACCCAAATTAACAAAGTCAAACTTGATATCCAAAGCCTTTGAAAGCTCAGCAGTCAAGCGGAACATAATGCGAGATGTCTCTACAAAGTATTCTGGATTTAGCTCATTAGAAGCAACCATTGTGTGAATACCAAAGCGCTTAACTCCTTTTTCTTTGAGGCGCTTATATCCTTCGAACATTTGGTCACGTGTAAAGCCGTACTTTGCTTCAAGAGGATTTCCGATGATTGTATTACCACTCTTAGCCTCACCAGGATTGAAGCGGCAGCATACTAGTTCAGGCAATGCACCACAAGCCTTCTCTACAAAGTCAATGTGGCTGATATCATCCAAATTGATAATAGCACCTAGTTCAAATGCTTTTCTAAATTCCTCTGCTGGGGTATCATTTGAGGTGAACATAATCTGTTCACCACGTAAGCCCACCTTCTCTGCGAGAAGCAGTTCAGCCATAGAGCTACAATCGGCACCAAAACCATAGCCAGCAAGTAGCTTTAGGAGAGATGGATTTGGTGCAGCTTTAACTGCAAAATAGTTACGGAAGCCAGGATTCCATTGAAATGCTTTTTTGAAAGCAACAACATTATCAACGATTCCTGCCTCATCATAAATATGGAAAGGAGTTGGTGTAACCTTTTCCATGTTAGAAATTATTTCTTGTGTAAATGGTATATTTTTTGAATTCATAGTTAATAATTTTACCATTTTTTTCCCATATTTTCAATGTATAACAAGGTATATATTGCCATGAAAACAATATTTTTGTTGTTTTCAAATCAGTATTCTCTGAAACTCAATGTTTTTAAGGATACTAACTCAATATAATCCAGACAAAAATACGAAATACAATGGGTTATTAAATGGTTAGTTCTACTGGTGTTGTATATGCATAAATGCCCATGTTTTGATTTGCATCACGATATACACGCAGGTCATTCATTACCTCAACGGCTAGTGCCTCGTCAATTACTACAACATACATTACATTGTAACCGGGCCAAATGTGGTCATTTGTGCGTGGACCTGTGCGATGTCCTTGACCTGAACATTGCTCAAAACGCGTAAACTCATCTACCTTATGCGAGAGTAATAGCTCATTGATATCATCTGAGCCAGATACATCACAAATTATTATTAGCTGCTTTTTCATAAATTATGCTTCCTTTTTTGCTGCACGGCGCTCTCGCCAGCCTTCAACAATATAATACAAGGTTGGTACGATAATCATTGATACAATTGTTGATAAGAGCAAACCACCAACTACAACAATACCTAATGGACGCCATGTTGCAGATCCATCACCTGTAGACAATGCCATAGGTAGCATACCAAGTAGTGTTGTACAGGTTGTAATCAATACTGGGCGCAAGCGCTGTCTGCCACTGTCTGTAATTGCTTGACGCAATGGCACTCCTCTGGCTCGCAAGATATTAATGTAGTCTACGAGCACAATTGCATTATTAACCACGATACCAACAAGCAAAATCATGCCGATATATGCTGTCATACTTAGTGGTGTACCTGTCAAAAGCAATGCACATACAACACCACTGAATGCAAATGGAACAGAGAACATAATTAGCAATGGGTGAAGCAATGATTCAAATTGAGCTGCCATAACCATGAAAACAAGAATCACACCTAATGTAATCATCATAATCATTGCCTTTTCTGAATCCTCTTGCTCATCAATCATACCACCATACTCAACATTAACGCCATTTGGCAGCATTACCTCTGCTTTAATGCGCTGCTCCAGCTCTGCCATTACATCACCCTGTGGGCGGTCAATAGTATCAAGTTCAACAGTAATAATGCGCTGTTGATTCTTTCTTGAAATAGTTACTGGACCAGTATCCTCAACTACATCAGCAATAGAATCAAGACGAATGCGCTTGCCATTTGACAAAGGCAATTCTGAGCGGCGAATATCCTCAATTGTATTTCTATTTGCTCGTTCCAGACGCAAATTGATGTCATACTCATCTTCTCCCTCACGATATTGAGAGCAGTCATCACCTTGGAACAAAGTTGAGATAACAGTTGTAAGTTCACTCATGGAGATACCAATTGCACCAGCTTTTTCACGATCAACCTTAATTGTGAGCTCTGGCTTACCCATATCTTGAGAAACACGAATATCACGTGCACCACGAACAGTTCCTGCAATCGCCTTAATCTGAGCGGCAACAGCAGAAGTTTTATCTAAATCATATCCATATACATCGACAGTTAAGTTTGCACCACCACCACGCAAAATACGATTTAAGAAGTTATTTGAGTTTGCATATACCTTCGTAATTTCAGGCCATGTAGACACCTCACGAGTAATCATATCACCATACTGCTCTGCTGTCTTTGTACGATATTTTGCATCTACTAGCTTTAGACGAATAGAACCGATGTGTGAAGCACGATTTCCACCAAAGCCACCAGAAGTACCACCCGTTGACATATTGATAAGCTTTAGATTCTCCTCTCCAACTATCTCCTTAATCTTATCAATCATGCGATATCCAGTTTGTGTTGTTATCTCATAACGGGTGCTCAAAGGAAGATGGAATGAAATATTCAATTCGCCAGTATCCTCTGTGCCCATAAATTCACTACCAACTATTGTAAACAAGTAGATTGTTAAACCAATGACAAGTGCTGAAGCTGTTGTAATAATCCAACGGATGCTTAGAGCTTTATTCAATAATTTTGAATAACCAATATCCAAGTTTTCAAACTTCTTGTCACTCCATGCCATAAAGCGACCATAAAGAGACCCCTCTTTAATCTCTCCACGTGCTCTTAAAATACGTGATGCAAGCATTGGAGTAAGCAATAGAGAGCAAAGCACAGAAGCAATAAGTGTTGCTGCGATCAGACCACCAAGCTGTTTCATCATAATACCAGACACACCCTCAACAAAGATCAGAGGCACAAACACAACAATTGTGGTCAACGTAGATGCAATAATTGCAGTACCAACCTCATCGGCACCAAACATAGCAGCCTCACGTTTACGTGCACCGCGAGACATATGTGAAATAATGTTTTCCAAAACAACAACTGCATTATCAACAACCATACCAATTGCCACAGCCAATGCAGACATACTCATGATATTGATTGTCCATCCCATACCATACATAAACACGAATGCAATAATCAATGAGAATGGAATTGTAAGTGCGATTACTAATGATGTACGTACACTACGTAGGAAGAACAATGTTGTTAGAATAACGAATAAACCACCATAAATAACGGTCTCACCTACAGAGCGAATTGATTTAATAATCATATCGCTACTGTCACTGACGACTTGAATATCATAGTCTGCAGGAAGATTTTCTTTAATCTCCTCTACTCGCTCTAGTACGCGACGGCACACTGCCACAGTATTTTCACCTGAGCGCTTCTGAACATTTACCATCATACCACGCTTGCCATTACGCTCTACTACGCGATTCTCTTCTACAAAGCCATCCTCTACGCGAGCAACATCTGCAAGACGTACAATGGTATCGCCATCCTTTTTAACAACAACCTGGCCAATTTCCTCTGGCTTTTCAAATTCTGCTGGAACACGAATTGTATAATCAATTGTTCCAATACGAATATTACCAGCTGGCTCTGTTTGGTTGTCTGCATCAATTGCCTCAGCAACTTCAATTACAGAAAGGTTATATGCAGAAAGTTTCTCTGGATCAAGATGAACATTGATTTGACGCTGATAGCCTCCAAAAGAATCCGCTGTACCAACACCTGGAATACGCTTAATAACGTCAACAATATCGTCATTAACTGTATTCTCCATTTGTTCAATATTTTCAGTACTTGTGACACTTAAAAATAGGATAGGCATATTAGCCGTATTGAACTTAAACATCACAGGGTCATCAGCATCATCTGGAAGTCTGCGCTTGGCACGCTCAAGAAGATCGCGCACATCGTTTGCAGCTTCACCTAGCTCTGTTCCCCACTTAAACTTACAAGTAACGCGTGAGGAGCCCTCGCTTGTTGTTGAAGTAATTTCATCAAGGTCAGTTACAGAACCAAGAGCGCTCTCAACAACACGGGTAATTTGTGTTTCCACATCCTCAGGGCTGGCACCTTCCCATGTTGTAAACACAGAAATTGACGGGCTCTCAATTTCCGGCAACATATCAACTGCAAGCCTTGTATAGGAAATTATACCTAAAATCAATATCGCAAAGAATACCATTAGCGTAGTAATCGGTTTCTTTACACCTGTCTCAGAAATTCTCATTTATTACACCTCCATTTGAAGGAATTAAAAGCAAATCAAAGATTACTATTGAACAACCTTAATCTTTACACCATCAGCCAATCTATGCTTACCATCAACAACAACATCAACTCCTTCTGCAATGCCTGATGTAACCTCCATAACATCATCATAACGAATACCAACAGTAATAGGTGTTAGCTTTGCAATGTCATTTTCAATTGTGTAGACATAATACTTATTTACTATACGATGTATAGCAGCATAAGGAACAACAACAATATTATCGCGCTGATTTAGGAAAATTTCACCACTGACAAACATACCTGGCTTATATTTACCATCATTATTTTCCAATGTTGCCTTAACTGTTACTGTACGTGTTAGCTCATTTGCTACAGGATATGCTTCTGAAACAACTAGCTCTACCGGAGCCTCAGGATATGCATCAACAGTAAGCTTTACTGTGGTGCTGCCAACCTTAAGCAGAGGGTAAACTGTTGTTGGAATATCAAAAAGAACGCGAAGTGGATTTGTTTGTGTAATTGTGTAAATTACATCTGAAGAAGAAACCATTGCACCAGGATAAAGCTTCTTTGCAGAGATTGCTGCATCCATAGGAGCATAGAGCTTTGTTTCATCAAAATTCAACTGTGCTGCAGCCAATTCAGCCTTAGCTTTATTTAGCTCTGCTTCAGCACAAAGCTTTGCTGACTCTGCCAAATCAACCTCTTGCTGAGTTGCAACAGATTTCTCCAAAAGCTTGTTCAAGCGTTCATATTCACGAGTCTTATCCTTAAGTGCTGCCTCAGCATATTGAACAGCTGCCTTTGCTGCTTCAAGCTTTGCCTCATATTCGCGAGCATCAAGGGTTGCAATAACATCACCTTTTTTTACCAAAGCACCCTCTTCTAGCTCCTTGCCTTCTGCATTTGCTGTAGAAAGTAAGCGACCAGCCACACGAGGACTGATATCAACAATTGCCGGTGAAGAAAGAGAGCCTGTTTTTACAATTGTTTGTGCAATAGTGCGAGACTCAGATTTTGCAGTGCGTACAGCAAAAACCTTCTCAGGTTCTTCAGTTGCAGAAAGAATAGCTCCTGCAAACAATAAATTTACAACTAAAATACGTGAAAGTGATTTCTCTAACATTTTCATAGCTCCTTTATATTATGTTAAAATATTAATTAAAAATTCCTTTACTTACCTAATCCAATTGCTTCTGCATTCATATTGCCAATTGCCAGGTTATAATTTAGTCGTGCTTGCTTAATAGTGAAGATAGAACGATAATAGCTACCTGCTGCCTCTGTCAATGCTGAGCGAGCGTCAAGCACCTCAATCTGTGTATTTTTACCAACCTTAAAGCCTTCATCTACCATACGAAGCACCTCTTCAGATAATTCCTTATTTTTCTTCTGAGACTCATAGTAGCGATCTGCATAGGATAGTTGCATAATTGCATTTGCTGTTTCAGTAAGAACATTCTTCTCTTGAAGAAGTAGCTCTGCTTGTGCTTTGCGTAGCTCTGCATTTGCAGCAGCAAGCTTATGTGAGCGGCCAAAGCCATCAAAAATAGGCATTGTAGCAGAAACACCAAGTTGCCACTCATCTTCCCAATCACTTGCAGCACCTCTGCTATTTCCATAGCTGCCTGAACCATATAAATTAATATGTGGGCGATATTCAGCGCGAACTAATGTCACAGACTCCTCTGCCTTTTTAATATCACACATTGCGCTCAATAGCTCAACGCGATTATTAAGCGCATGTGAGCTGGCTGTAGAAACATCAATAGCTACTGAATCATCAAGCTCCAACTTATCTGCAAAGGTTGTATTGCTTTCTTGAGAGACACCCATTGCATTATAAAGAGCAAGCTTTAGCTCATTAAGTTCATTCTCTTCGCGAATTAACTCAGCTTTAGAATTTGCAACTTCAACCTCAGCTCGAAGCACCTCGTAGCGAGATACTGTGCCACCCTCAAGCTTAGTTTTTGTTGTTGTGTACAGACGCTCAGAAACCTCTACTGCACTCTTATACACTGCCACAAGCTCTTGCTTAAGAAGAATCTCATAATAAAGAGAGGCTACATTATGAAGCACCTTTTCCTTTTGCTTCCATACTGCAAGACGAGTCTTTTCATACTCATAATTTGCATAGCGATATGCAGAAGCAATAGCCCCACCCTGCCACAATGGTTGTGTAAGAGTAAGCTTCAAATCATAGCTCTCTTTATCTGAATCATCATACGGAGTAAGTGTATTAGCATCTGCAGACAGATTAAGCTTTGGAAATACAGAATAGAAAGCTTGGCGAGTTTCTGCTGCTGCCTTTTCTAAAGAAAGCTCTTGTTTAACAAGTTCTATGCTATGCATAAGTGCCAGCTCAACGCAATCCTTTAGAGTCAACTCACCAGACAATACAACAGCTGAAGCTTGCTTCTCATATGGCTTAACCAACAGAGCTTGCTCATTTGTGATTACAGCGCTGGCATTCTGGGCATCTGCCTTTGCTAATACTTGCTTTGAACGCTCTGCCATAAGTGAATTGATTTCATCCTTTGTAGAAAAATCAATTCCACCTAAATCTGCTGAAGCACAGCCAGCAACAAAGGCAGCAGACAAACAGCTCGCAAGAATTAAGCTTGTTCTAAATCTAAGTTTTGTCATGTTAAAATTCCCTAATATACTCAAACAAATTCTTTTATTTTTTTACAAATAAAGTCTTGTATATTTTCAACAAGTCAGTAGTTGCTGAATCAACTGTAGGAGTTTGATTACGAAGCATTGCTTTAGCCATATAGTTATGAGCAATACCTTCAAATGCAATTGAAAGCTCATCTGCTGTCAAATCACAAACTAGCTTCTATTCTATTGCTTTTTCAAACACAGAAAGAACACATGCTCTAAACTCAGCAAAGGTTTCGCGAATTTGCTGATTTAATTGAGAAAGCTTTGCATTACTAGGCTTTTTCATAGCGCTAATAGAATCACCATGGCGAACATGGAATGACATTAGCAAAAAGTCACCATATTTAATTGCATGTGCAGCCCATAATCTTGTAAGGGCCTCAAGTGCTTCGACAGGATTATTCATCAATGGCTTCACTTGAGTCTCAAAATCTCCTACTTGAGTTTTTGCTATACGTAGGACAACATGGCTGAGCAGATCCTCTTTATTTTTATAAAAGGTATAGATACTACCAACAGCAAAATCAGCTCGTTTTGCAATATCCTCGATAGTTGCATCGCGATAGCCTTTCTCCAGGAAGCACTCCTCTGCAGCCTGCAAAACCTCATTCATATGTGCGATGCGCTCGCGCTCGCGTCTTGATAAACTTTTATTTAAATCATCAGCCATAATAACTCCATCTAAAAAACAAATTTACTAAATTTCTATTCCTGTTTTTGAAAACACATTCATTTTACTGAATTTCTGTTCAAAATACAACCATAAACTAGATTTTACTTACTTTTTCTTCTTAAAAAATATTAACATCAAAGAAATTTAGAAACAAAAAATAAAAAATAAAAAAAACACTTGCAATGCCTAAGCTCATTATGATAGTATATGCGCATCTTTTCTGGGGAGGTAGCTCAATTGGTTAGAGCTCCGGACTGTCGATCCGGAGGTCGCGGGTTCGAGCCCCGTCCTTCCCGCCACTTTAGGCCACCACTAGAAATTTCTGGGGTGGCTTTTTTATTTTATAGGATTTTGTATGAATGAATTTATTAAGCTAATTACTTTAGCTATTGTTCAAGGAGCAACAGAATTTCTTCCTGTCAGTAGCTCTGGTCATCTTGTTCTTACTCAGTCCTTTTTAGATTTGAAAATAGACGGTGTATTTATTGAGCTGCTCCTTCATGTTGGAACAATCCTTTCAATAGTTATTTTTTACAGAAAAAGAATCCTTGAGCTAATTCAGGGCGTATTCAAGCTAGAAAAGTTTGCTCTGCTCTATTTGCTTTGGATTATTATTTCAATGATTCCTGCAGGAATTCTTTACTTAATGCTTGGTGATTCATTAAAAGGGATATATGACAACCCAACAATTGTTGCTTGTCTTCTTTTAGTTACAGGAATACTAATGCTATCATTTAAGTATTTAGATAAAAGAGATAGCAATAAAGAACTTTCTCCTGTAAAAGCTTTTCTAATTGGATGTGCACAAGCATTTGCTGTTCTCCCAGGCATCAGCCGTTCTGGCTCCACAATTTGGACAGCTCGCTTACTACGCATCAAACCAGAGCAAGCAGCAGAATTCTCTTTATTCATGTCTATGCCTGTAATTATAGGAGCAACTCTTGTAGAAATGCTTGAAGCAGAAAATACAAATTCTATTCTTCAAACATATAGCATTGCGGAGCTACTTATTGCTATGTGTGTTACCTGCATTGTTGGTTGCCTTGCTATTAAGCTTTTGGTAAAGACACTTGTTAATCGTAAATTCTGGATTTTCGGAATTTATTGTATTGCTGTTGCATTAATTTCATTAGCAACATCTATTTTCTAATTGATATTTTAGGATTGTAAATACTAGCAAAATCTATATTTACAACAAACAGCCCAAAAGCTATTCCTGTTAAAATAATCGTAAAAAAATTTGCACATTTTTTCTAAACCCCTTGTTTTTAGTGGGGTTTTAGCAAAAAAAATGCAAAAAAATTAAAAAAAACCTTATTTTTTGCATATTTTCTATTGCAAAGAGTTGAAATAAAGTGTTAAATTTATTGTATGAAAAGTGTTTGTTGCAAGTGCAATAGACCAAATATGAAAGGAATAATAATTATGGCAACAGCAAAAAAAGCACCATGCAAGAAGGCAGCTTGCGCATGCAAGAAGGCAGCTCCAGCTAAAGAGGTAAAGAAGGCAGCTCCAGCTCCTAAAGTAGTAAAGATCACAAAGACTCCTACTAAGGCAGCAATCATTGACATGGTAGCTGAGAAGGTTCAGATTACAAAGCCACAGGCTAAGGCAGCAATCGAAGCAGTTGTTGAGATCGCTTACAATGCAGCTAAGAATGCTAAGGACGGCTTCGTACTTCCTGGTATCGGTAAGCTACTTGTTAAGAAGCAGGGTGCTCGTAAGTGCCGCAATCCTAAGACAGGTGAGACAATCAAGATTAAGGCAAAGAATGTTGTTAAGTTCCGCGTTGCTAAGGCAGCTAAGGACGCAATTCTTGGCTAATTGTCTAGGATTACAATAGATTATTAAACCGTATTGCCCATTGGACAATACGGTTTTTTTATTTCCATAAAAACCTCAAAAAAATTATAGATTATTAAGTGCTTTAGTTGTATCGTTTTTCTCTGGCAACTTACTATAAATCCAGCCAGAAAGCCACTCTGGTAAAGTACCCATAAACCAACATACAAAGCGCATTTGCCATGGGAAAGCAATTATCCCTTTATTTCTCTTAATGCCACGATAAATCTTATCTGCTGCTTTATCTGCTTCCATAAAGAATGGCATAGGACAAGTATTTACATCCGTAATTCTAGAGCGAACAAATCCAGGACATATTACACTGACACCAATATCTTTTTTAGCTAACATTCCGCGCAAACCGGCACCCCAAGCCTTAACACAAGATTTTGATGCACTATATGATGGGCATTGTGGAAGTCCATGATAACCAGCCATTGAAGCAGTAATAGCTATTTGCCCTCTGAATCCTGTGGCAGAGTCTACCTTTTCACGAGCTAAAAAGCACTCTATTGCTGGCAGAACCGCATTTATTACTCCTCCGACATTTATATCGAAAGTACGATAAACATTGCTACTTACAAACTCGGCACCTGTAGCCACACCAGCATTCGCATAAACTAAATCTAATGGACTCTCTGCATTACATGAAGAAATCCATTCGGCTGTCGCCTCACGATTTGTAACATCCAATTGTTTTACTGAAACAGCTTTAGCTCCAAGTGTAATACATCTTTCACGCACCATCTCCAGTCGCTCAAGATTTGTTCCACAAATAAATAACTGCTCTACACCAGTAGAAGCAAGCTTATAGGCAAAAGCTTCACCAATTCCACTTGAACCGCCTGTAATCAAAACTGTTTTCATAAAATCACCTTGAAGAATGAATTCTGCCGTCTTATTGGCTAAAAAATATTTCTATATTCTGTATATAGAAAGAGCGTGCAACCTTGCACGCTCTCATCAAATTATTATGCAGGAGGATTTGGTGATTTGTGACGATAAATAATGCGTCCTTTCTCCAAATCATATGGAGACATCTCAAGAGTTACAACGTCACCTGTTGTAATCTTAATAAAGAACTTACGCATCTTTCCTGAAATATGAGCCAAAACCTCATGTCCATTGTCTAAACGTACTCTATACATTGTTGCAGGAAGAACCTTTACAACTGTACCTGTAACTTCAATTGAATCATCCTTTGCCATATAACTAACAGCTCCTTATCTATTTCTTTAAAATTTCTAATATAATACCTTTAGTTTAAGAAACACGCAAGCATTTTTTACCAAAAAGCAAGCAAAACATTTCCATACAACTAATAAATCTACTTAACAATACCCCAACGAGATGTAAATGGCCACCAAACTATACCTGCCGGACCTACCATTGCTCTACGAGGAACAGGGCCCCAGAATCGGCTATCATAGCTATTGGAAGTATTATCGCCAAGAGCCATATATTCATCTCCAAGAGTAACAGAATCCTCAGGATTTACAAGAAATCCCTTACCTTGATATACAGGATTGGACTCACTTACCACGCGATATGGGCTGTATCCATTTTCGCCTTTTGTTATTTTCTCCATTCCTGGTAAACCAACAACAGGTTCCCCATTAGCAACAATGCGCCCATCTGCAATGCTTATAGATTCATTTGGCAGACCAACCAAACGCTTAATATAATGCTGACCAGGCATCAAACCCGGTTGAATAGGCTCATCTTTAACAACAAATGGTAAAGGGAATGTATTGCTACTTGTTGTTGGAGCACATAGCTCCAATTCTGGAACACTTGTTGTGAAAATCATTGTATCATCACGCTTAGGTGGGAAGAAATTCCATGCTATGCGATTAGCAAAAACCTGATCTCCTGAATGTATATAGCCAGACCAAAGGCGTGTACCTTTCTTTACTATTCCACTAGCTAACGATTTTACATTGTCATTAGGGTTATCTGCCATGTGATGGAAATTTTCTATTCCTTTAATCTCGCCTCGCTCTAATGAATCTTGAGGAACCTTAAAAGTTTGCTCTCCTAATGAGAAAATCACATATCCAGGATGACGTTGATCTGTATAAATGTGACCACGACAATTTGCTGTGGCAACAACATCAACATAGCGCGCACCTGTTATTAACCATTGTAGCTGCTTAAGTACTGGTGTTGTATCTAAAAAGCTAGCTTCTTCAGGTGAAATCATCTCAGAGTGTACACCACAGAGAGTTGGCTGCATCGAACCTGTAGGAATTTTGAATGGCTGGAAGAAATATGCACGAAATGCCATTGCAACACCAAATGCAACAAGCAATGTATCTAAAATAGCATACATTGGATGCTTTAATGATGGAGGTGTTAATTTATTGACAAGTGTAGAAAGCGTTTGAATAACATCGTTAATCTCAGTCAATTGCTCTTCTGATGGGATTGCCTTCCAAAAACATAACTGCTTGGAAAATTTCTTTAGCTTCTTCTGCAAAGAACAAACATCTGCAATCACCTCTTGTTCAAGTAAATCACCGTGCATTTGAACAAGGCGATCTGCATCACTACAGATTGATTTTATCTGTTTACGTAGCTTAGCTACCTTTAATTTACCCTTAAAAAATTCCATAAACTATTTTATTTCATTTGACGAATCAGATACTGAAGAGTCATCCTGCTCTTTTCTTTGGTCTAGCTCTTCTTTTCGCAACGAATCAAAGGATGACTTAACTGCCATCGTTAGAGGAACAGCCAAAAGCATTCCTACTGGACCAAGAGCCCATCCCCAAATTAACACTGCTATCAAAACAACTACAGGAGAAATACCAAATCCTTTTCCCATAAATTTTGGTTCAAGGATATTTCCTAACACTTGATTTACCACAAGATACAAGAAAATAACATATACAACAATTCCTGAATCTCCGCTATTTATAGATGCAAGAATAACTGCTGGAATTGTAGCAAGAATTGAACCAAACACAGGAACAAAATTCAAAATAAAAGCGAGCAATCCTAAAGCTTCTGCCGAAGGCACACCTAATAGCTTTAAGCCCAAATAGATAAAAAAGCCAGTTGCAGCACTGATAAGTGTCTTTATTCCCATATAATGGCGAATATCTAGCACTATACGAAGCATTCTGACATATATATCCTTATTTACCCAACGAATGCTACGAACCTTTTTAGGCAAGGAATTTAATTCGCAAAGTATAAATGAGACAACGATCAGCACAATTATTATTTGTTGCAACATGGATACCATAAAAGGTGTCACACCCTTTACTATTGGCATTATTTGATCTAATCCAAATGATGCAATATAATCAATAACCTTCTCAGGAATATAAACCTCATGACTTGCAAGCCATGAAGAGACGTCGCGAACAATTTGAATAAATTGTGTATAGTAATCTGGGACTTTATCTGCAAATTTTTGAATTGTCTGTGTTATAAAGCTTATTATTCCAAATACTGTAAAACAAACCATTGACAATATTAAAGTAATAAGAGCAAGCCAATTAGGGAAACGCAAACGTCTTAACCAATAATAAATTGGAGAAATAACTACTGCAATGAAAATTATTATTAAAATCTGTGTTATTAATGCAGATGCATACTTAAGCCCAAGCATAATCACCGAAACTGCCGCAAGCTTTAAAAGCCAATCATTAATTTTTGACATATTTTCTCCGCAACGATAAACTATAAAGACTAAAAGGAAAACCTACTTAATTAATCTGTTTTATTGTAGCATAATTTATCTTATAAAACAATACAGCTACCAATAATCAATAAGTTTTAATTCTCCTACAAATACACAATAAAATAGCAAAGGCTATGCATGAAAAATTCATTATCAAACAACAACAATATCCAAGCATTTTTTATTGTTTAACATTCTGTAACAAGCTTACGATTCTTCCATGGGAAGAACAAATAATAAATCAAAGCAGGAACTCCCATTCCATAGCAAGCAACACCATATCCTAAAACAAATCCGCTAAAGCCCATACCTAAATACGAACCAAAAAGCCAACTCAACCCTATGCGAAGCACCACACCGTCAAGTAATGCAAAAATTAATCCTAGTTTAGCATGTCCAATTCCATTAAGGAATGAATTAGTTCCTCGCATCAAAACTAACCCTGGGAATTGCCATGCTATTGAATATGCAAAAACCGGCGCCAAAGCAATAACCTCAGGCTCATTAGTAAACATTCCAATAAGCTGCTTTGGGAACGTTAATAATAGAGAAGCAAAAATCACATAAAATCCAGCACTGAACAACCATGCATAGCTAACAATTTTATTTATTCGAGAGAATTCTCGTGCCCCATAATTTTGACCAACCATAGCAGTGCCAGCCATCATGATTCCAAGTGTAACTTTTGTTACAATATCATCTAACTGAACACCTGCACCAAATACAGTTGCTTCATTCACACCTAACTTGTTAATTAAACGTATCACATATAGCATTGATACATTTATTGAAGCAAATCGTATCACATATGGCACACCCAGTTTCATCAAAGCATTAAAGATTCCAGATGATGGAATAAATGATTTTAGCTTAAAGTCAAAACCAAACTCTTGGCGGCGAGAATATAAAAATATAAAGGCATAGATAAAGGCAATTGCTTGTCCTAAAATTGTGGCTAAGCCAGCACCAAATACACCTAATCCACAATATTTGATAAATACAAAATCTAAAATGATGTTCAATACAGAAGCTATTGCAATAAATACAAATGGGTGGCGCGAATTTCCCATTCCACGTAGCACACCAGAAATCATATTATAGCCATAAGAGAATACTAAACCAGCCGTAGTAATTCGCAAATAACTTCTTGCATCATTAATTGCTTCTGCAGGAACCTTGAGCACGGCAATAATCCAATCCGTCAGTAATAATCCAATAATTGTCATTATTGCACCAATAGCTAACTGCGAAAAGAAATAAGTACCTATTGTTTTATTAAGCTTTTCTCCTCGCTCGCCCTGCCCTATCATCTGTGAAATATAAATTTGGCCACTAAGAGAAAGTCCAAGACAAACCATTGTTAGAAAGATAAAAATACGCCCTGCATTTGATACAGCAGCCACACCTACCTTGCCAAGAAATTGTCCGACAATAAGCATATCCACAACACTATAAAGAACCTGCAATCCATTTGATAGCATAAATGGTAAAGCAAACAACACCATCGGCCACCAAATTGGTCCTTTTGTGTAGTCTTTTATAATATTATTTTTTGCCATATTTCTATTTAATCCCTAAAATAAACCTAACTTATTATCACCAATCTTATTTTGCTTTATCAGTAGACTAAAACAATTCCAATTGTTGAGGAACACGTTTTTCTTCTTTTGCAACAGTCTCTAAAGCAACTGATGGTGTCGCTACTGGAGAAGTTGGTGTAGCAAGGGCAATAAATTCATCCTCTGTAAGAATGGTAATACCAAGCTCCTTTGCACGAGTAGTTTTATTGCTGCCTGGCTTTTCTCCAATAACCAGGTAATCTGTTTCCTTTGAAACAGAATCAGCCACCCTGCCACCTGCATTTATAACAAGCTGAACAGCTTGGGTTCGTCCCATAGTTGTAAGAGTTCCAGTAATAACCAGTTTTTTACCAGACAAAGGCGTTGAAGACTCTACTGTAAGCTTAGTTTCTGGATTAATACCATATAAACGCATATGCTCAAGCAACTGCTGCCCCTGATCACTCGCAAAGAATTGCTTTAATGAACGAGCCGCTTCTGGTTTAATTACACAGGTATACTTTAGATTTGCATTCTTAACCTTTGTTGCAAGCTTTTCCTTAACAAGGCGTTCACCTAGCTCAATAATTTGGTCACAAACAACAGTATGACGCTCTGCACAGTTTACACGCTCCTCAACTCCAAGTGCATGAACTCTTTGGCTTCTTGGATTTATATAATCAGCCTCATCCATTAGCTCATAAAGGGAACTAATATCAGAAACAATTTTTGAATTTGCAAGCTCATAAAAATCCTTATGAAGGCGAGCAATGTCTTGAGCAGTAGTTGCACCAATACCAGGAATTCCCATAGCATATATCCAACGGGCAAGAGGAAGCTCACGAGCACGCTGCAATGCATTCATAATTGTATGTGCATTTGCTTTGCCGAGAATGCGCTGCTTTGTGGCAGAGTCGTTTATATCGCAGCCAAGTGTTTGCTGCACTGCACATCCTGGTTGCACACCATTTGGTAATGCACCCTCCAAAGACAATGTAGATAGCCAAGCCTCATCCTGATTATAAAGATCTAACGGAGTGCGTAGGCATTGCTGGTCAACAAGTGCTTGTGCAACCTTATCTCCCAAACCTTCAATATTAAGTGCTTCACGTGAAGCAAAATGAATGATACGGCGTGTAAGCTGAGCTGGGCACAAGAAGTTACCACACTTAATTGCAACCTCACCAGGCTCTTGATAAACTGGTGAACCACATACTGGGCATTTATCAGGCATTACAAATTCCTGCTCAATACCTGTTCGTGCCTCAGTAACAACCTTCACAACTGCAGGAATTACCTCGCCGGCTTTTTCAATCATTACATGGTCACCAACACGAATATCCTTTCGGCGAATTTCATCAGAATTATGAAGTGTTGCACGAGAAATATCAGAGCCAGAGAGGCGTACAGTGCGTAGCTCTGCAACAGGTGTTAGCACGCCTGTGCGTCCTACCTGAACAGTAATTGCCTCAACTACTGTTTCTGCTTGCTCTGGAGCATACTTGTATGCACGTGCCCAACGAGGAGCCTTTGCAGTAGCACCAAGTGTGCGATATGCTGTGCGATCATTTACCTTAATTACGGCACCATCAATTTCAAATGGGAATGAGTGACGGAGCTGCTCTAGTTCTGCAATAGCTTTATAAACATCATCAAGGCCTTGGCAAATCCAAGAACGAGGCTGTGTCTTAAAGCCTAAATCTGCCATCATCTTTGTTAAACCTGCATGGGTCGTTGGCTCTTCAATTCCATCAAGGCGCCCAGCAGCATATAGAACAGCATCCAACTTTCGAGTGGCTACTATACGTGGGTCAAGAAGCTTCAAAGAACCTGCTGCTGCATTACGTGGATTTTTGAAAGGCTCCTCTCCACGTGCCTCCTGCTCTGCAACAAGCTCGACAAATACAGCTTTTGGCATATAAATTTCACCACGTAGCTCAACCCATGGGGCAGTTGTTGGTATACGCATTGGGATAGAATTAATTGTGCGAACATTCTGAGATACATTATCACCTGTTGTACCATCACCGCGTGTGGCCGCAGCAACAAATTCACCATCCTTATAATGAACGCAAAAAGCAAGACCATCCACCTTTGGTTCTACCACATATTCAATCTTATCAAGACCAGAAAGTGAACGCACAAGTGCATCATATTCTGCAATTTCGCCTAATGCATATGTATTTTCCAAGGATTGCATAGGAATGATATGAGAAAAAGGCTCGAAACCAGAGATTGGCTCACCTCCTACGCGACGTGTTGGGGATGTAGGAGAGATAAATTCAGGATTTGCATCTTCCAACTTACGAAGCTCAGCGAGCATATCATCAAACTCTTTATCTGAGATTTCTGGAGCCGCATCTACATAGTAAAGTTTTGTATGGCGCTCAAGTTCAGCACGTAGGGATTCAATGCGCTGTTTGATTTGAGTTTTTGGATTAAAATCTTCAAAAAGTATTGTATTTAAATTGTCATTTTTCATATATATTATTATACCACTAAAAGAATATAAATACAATAAACAATATGAAATTTGAAGCGAGAAAAACCTTCAAAATTTGGCATTTCAAATAATGTGTAAAGAATCCTGTCAAGAGTAAGAATTTTGCAGAAATATAGCTTACTGCTTTTTGCAGATGCCTACAAAATATTCAAATATTTTGGCACCATCAACAGTATCTGAGCGTTGCTTTTCAAAGCACATACGCTCTGGGTGCCATTGAACCGCAAAAATTGGAAGACTTGTGTGTTCAATTCCCTCAATAACAGTTTCATCTTCTGAAAGCATTGTTATTTTCAGATTATCGCCAAGCTTTTTAATTGCTTGATGATGAGCACTGTTGATTGGGAAAATTTCTCCATATAATTCTGCAATTACACTTCCCTTTTCTGCCTTTGCATTATGAACAAGATCACATTCAGAAGAAGAGTGCTCTTTGGCATTTGCAATATCTTGATACAAAGTGCCACCAAAGAAAATATTTATAAGCTGACAGCCACGACAAATTCCTAAAACTGGCTTACCTGCCTCAACAAAAGCCTTGAGAAGAGCAAACTCCTGTTTGTCGCGCGCCTCATCAATATTTCTTGAGCCATCCATTTCTTCATTATAATAACTAGGATGAATATCAGAGCCACCGCAAAGCACTAACCCATCAAAAGAATCATCATACTCATCATTTAAGCATGGAATAGCACCTACCCCGTTGATTGCATTAATATAATTTTCTTTTTTAGGTTTAGCAGAAACAAGAATTTTTGGTGATGACATTGCAATAAATCTCCTTAACAAGTGTGCATATTGTAATTAAAAACAAGCATTTGAGTCAATAGATTATCACAAGTACGAATATTGAATGTAAGCGTGGTGGCTTACATACGAGGTTTGAAAAGAAAAAAGGAGCAAGCCAAATTTGACTTACTCCTTTTTTGTTTATAAATGCTTTAGTTTAATCTAAGCAAATATTACTTTGAGCATTCTTCGATAGCTACTGCAACAGCTACTGTTGCACCAACCATTGGGTTGTTACCCATACCGATTAGACCCATCATCTCAACGTGTGCAGGAACTGAAGAAGAACCAGCAAACTGAGCATCTGAGTGCATACGACCCATTGTATCTGTCATACCATAAGAAGCAGGACCTGCTGCCATGTTATCTGGGTGTAGTGTACGGCCTGTACCACCACCAGAAGCTACTGAGAAGTACTTCTTACCCTTGTCAACACATTCCTTCTTATATGTACCTGCAACTGGGTGCTGGAAGCGAGTTGGGTTTGTAGAGTTACCTGTGATAGAAACGTCTACATTCTCCTGCCACATGATAGCAACACCCTCGCGAACATCATCTGCGCCATAGCAACGTACAGCAGCCTTAGGACCGTTAGAGAACTTAACCTCGCGAACGATCTCTAGCTTACCAGTAAAGTAATCAAACTTTGTCTGTACATATGTGAAGCCATTGATACGGCTGATGATATAAGCAGCATCCTTACCAAGACCGTTTAGGCAAACCTTTAGAGGCTCCTTACGTACCTTGTTAGCTGACTTTGCGATACCAATTGCACCCTCAGCTGCAGCGAAAGACTCGTGACCAGCCAAGAAGCAGAAGCACTTGGTCTCTTCACGTAGTAGCATAGCAGCTAGGTTACCATGGCCAAGACCTACCTTGCGGTCATCAGCAACAGAGCCAGGAATACAGAAAGCCTGTAGACCTTCACCGATTGCCTCAGCAGCATCAGCAGCCTTTGTGCAACCCTTCTTAAGAGCAATTGCTGCACCTACTGTGTAAGCCCAGCTAGCATTCTCGAAAGCGATTGGCTGAACATCTTTAACGATGTCATATGGGTTGAAGCCCTTAGCCTTACAAATTTCTAGGCATTCCTCAATTGAGTTGATGCCATACTTCTTTAGAACCGCAAGAATCTGTGGTTCACGACGATCATAAGATTCAAAAAGTGCCATAGTGCTTACTCCTTATTCCTTACGTGGGTCAATGCTCTTAACGGCACCATCCTCTGCAGAGGTACGGCCATACTTACCTGTAGCCTTAGCTAGAGCCTCATTTGCGTCCATGCCCTTCTTGATGTTATCCATCATAACGCCTAGACGAACAAACTCATAACCACAGATCTCATCCTTGTCATCAAGGAAGATTTGCTTTACATAGCCTTCAGCCATCTCTAGGTAACGAGGGCCCTTAGCCTTTGTAGCAAACATTGTACCAACCTGTGAACGTAGGCCCTTACCTAGATCCTCTAGGCCAGCACCAACTGGAAGACCATTCTCAGAGAATGCAGACTGTGAGCGGCCATAAACGATCTGTAGGAATAGCTCGCGCATTGCTGTGTTGATAGCATCGCAAACTAGGTCTGTGTTTAGAGCCTCAAGTACTGTCTTACCGATTAGGATTTCGGAAGCCATAGCTGCAGAGTGAGTCATACCAGAACAACCTAGTGTCTCAACTAGAGCCTCTTCGATAACACCCTCTTTGATGTTTAGTGTTAGCTTGCAAGCGCCCTGCTGAGGTGCGCACCAGCCTACACCGTGTGTAAGACCAGAAATGTCTTTAACTTCTTTCGCCTGTACCCACTTTCCCTCCTCTGGGATTGGAGCTGGACCGTGATTGCAGCCCTTAGCTACTGGGCACATGTTCTGAACTTCGTGCGTATAGATCATGTTTATTCCTTCGTTAACGATTCACACCTTTTTGGTGCTAAAATGAATGACTTAATGATACCAAATACACAAAGTGTATTCAAGGAAAAACAAAAAATTGATTTTTCTGATTTTATCGAAATTTCGATAATCAAACCTAATTCTACTGCCAAATTTTAGTTTGTCAAAGCAGAAGTAATTTGCTCAATAAGTGCAAGAGGTTCTGAAGAAAGTATGTGTATTTCTATCGCTATTGCACCGAGTCGCTCTAAAATAACCTTTGATTGTGCTAACTCGCCAGAATTTTGCACAAAAAGCTTCTTAATTCCGTGATTTCGTGCCTCGGTTACAACGCGGGCAACCACACCAAGAGTTGGTGCACGACCATCCTTTTCTATCGGAAGTTGAGTTATCCCCATAGCTGACGCATAATTACCTAATGCTGGGTGATATGTTAATATATGCTCTACTCCAGCCGCTTTTATTGCTGCACGTCCTTCAGCCAGCACCTTATCACAGCGTTGCTCATAGTTTTCCAAATTTTGCTTAAAATATTCCTTTTCACTTGGCATTAACTCACAAGCCTGCTCATAAACCACATGAGCAAACTCCTTTAGTTTTAATGGAGAGGTCCAATAATGTGTGTCAATTCCAACACCACAAGCATGATGATTATGACCGGATTCTCCATGATTGTGAGCCAAACCTTCTTCTTGCATAGATACTAATCTTGGCTTTCCTATAGCAGAAAATTTCTTTTCTACATTTTCTTCCCCGGGAAATCCAATTGTAAAATACAAATCACATCCAGCTATCTCAGAAAGTCGCTTTGCACTTGGTCGAAAAAAATGAGGATTTTGATTCCCATCCATCAAAACACGCACTTGCACATTAGTACCCATTACTGCAAGCACTGGCTCTTGTTGAGGAGGAATGGTTACTCCTACTTCAATCGCTGCATTAAGGTTGAATGAAAAGCAGCAAAGCAAAACAATAATTGAGAAAAATAAGTTTTTTTTCATTACTAAGTTTCTTCTTATTATTATTTTATAAATCTTCAGGAGGAAAATCTTCTTCAAAATACTCTTCAGGGTATTCCTCCGAAGGAATATCATGCTGAAATTGCTTTGAATAAGACTCTGGCTCTGCCTCATATAATGGTGGATAATAAATATCTTCAGGAGCGATAGGAGGTGGTGGTATTGGACCAGGATGCACTGGTTGTTGAACTGCTTCCACCTTTTCTGCTGGAGGAAGAGCCAAGAACTTACGAACTATTCCCTCTCCTTTATCCCAAGAGTTCAAATCTCTCTTACTCTTTATCAAGTCAAAACGTTCTCTTGAATCAAGTTTAGGTGAGGCAAGACGCTTTATACACCAGCGACGCCAAACCGACAAAATCAGCTCATGAGCAACATCTACAACAGTAAAATGCTCTATATTATTGCGAACCTTATTTGGCATTGAAGCCATATTTCCCAGTAGCTCTGCAATTTCTGCATCGCCATTTTGCAATTCGACCACATAATCCTGACGCTCTTGCTCTGTACGATAAAATGCATCTACAATTCGGCTGCAACGCATATCGTCAATAACATCAAGTGGCAAATATGTCATTAACTCGCCAATAAATTCTGCACCCGGCTCTGCATTATGGACAAGAAGTGCACAAACATCGAAATACTCCTGACACATTTGTGTCTGAGGTTCAGGAGCTACTACAGGTGTTGGAGCAACATATGATTGACCATTCTGAGGCATTACCTCCTCAGGATAGTATACCTCTTCGTGTATCTTTGGTTCTTCATAGTATTGCTGTGGTTCTGGTTGATATGAATTATCACTTGTACCTGCTCTATATGCAGCACGACGTTCTGCTGCCTCTGCCTGTGCTTCTCGTTCTTGCTGCACCCTTTGCAGCTCAGACTCTAATGAAGATAATGGCAGCTTCAATAGCTCTGCTGCCTTTTGCAGCATACGAGCACTATGAATTGGATTTTCACAGCATGCAATTGTTTCTAGCACACCTTCTGCAACACGAGAAATAGCGCCATCGCTTGAAGGAGACTCCTCCATACCCATTAAATACTCAATATTAAATTCAACAACATCCATTGCTGAATCAAGAATTGCTTGAAATTCACTTTGTGGATGTGTGCGCAAATATGAATCTGGATCCTCACCTGCTGGGAGCTTTGCTATACGCACAGGCATACGCTCTGCAAGTAGAATTTGTGCTGTGCGAACTGCAGCCTTTTGTCCTGCATTATCCTGATCAAAAAGAAGCACAGCAGAATCTGCATAGCGAGCAAGTAGCTGCGCATGAGAATCTGTGAAGGCAGTTCCTTGAGAAGCCACAGCTCTGCCAAAGCCCTTTGAGTGGCAGCGTATAACATCAATCTGTCCCTCGCAAATAATTGCCTCACGCTGGCGATGTGAGGTAATATTTCTTTGCGCTTTGTCCAGACCATAAAGGATCTTACTCTTTGTAAAAATTGGTGTTTCAGGACTATTTACATACTTTGCTTTTGATTTATTTGCATCAAGTATGCGACCACTAAAAGCAACTGGGCGTCCCTGAGTATCGCGAATTGGGAACATCAATCTTCCACGGAAGCGATCATATGGCTTGCCTGTTTGACTTTGCTCGTCAGGAAGCAAAAGCACACCTGCTTGATGCATTTCCTCTGGCGTAAATCCATGGTCCTTTGCAAACTTTTCCAAAATACCAGGCACATCCAATGCAAAGCCAATACCAAAGCTTTCCACCACATCACCCACGAGCTCGCGACTCTTCATATATTCACGAGCTTCCACTGCTCCAGGATGTGTTGCATTCTTTAAGCAATTCTCCCAAAATGCAGCAAGCTCAGCATGAAGCTTAAGTAAGCGCTTGGAAATAAGGCTTTCGCCACTTCCCTTAGAAAACTCTACCTCAACACCGCACTGTTGACCAAGTTGTTTAACTGCATCTGTAAATGTTAAACCATCGTACTTTTGCAGAAAAGAAAATACATCGCCTCCTTCGCCACAACCAAAGCATTTATAGCTTTCATGTGCTGGATTTACAACAAACGAAGGTGTCTTTTCATGATGGAAAGGACAGCATGCCTTAAAGGTAGAACCTGCTCGTTTTAGCTGAATACGTGAGGAAATAACATCTACTATACTTACGCGACTACGGATTTCCTCAATTACACGAGAAGAAATTTCTGCCATACCTACTCCCTCTCCTTTGTTACAGCATTAAAAAGCATTTCCTCTGCTACATTATATTTTTCTCGTAGCTCGTCCTCAGAAGCTTTCCCATCTATAATTCCTTGATAAAACACAACTAGTTCTGAAATTGCTGCACGAAATTCATCATTTCTACCGGCAGATACTGTAGTCAAAAATCTCGTTTTCTTTTCTGCTGTTTTTTTTGCCCACAACTCAGATTTATATTTTACTAAGTCAACCGCTGGTAATGCAACCCATCCACATTGATTCATTTTCGATAGCATGCTATTTTTTGGAATAAAAGATAAATGAGTAACAATACGCTTAGCTAATCCTTCAGAAGAAGAACCAACCTTCAACACCTTGAAGCGTTGCGCTAACATCCAATAATCAAAGCCTCTATTAAGTTCAGAAAAAGAAATTGTTTTACGAGCGGTTTCTCTATATAGTTCAGAAGACCATTTAGTGCCATTAGCAAGCTTTGTAAAAAGCTGCTTCATACTATCTCCGGACACACCTAAATCCAACCAATAACCAACAAGTGCAGTACCTAACGCTGAGTTTGATTGAATCAAAGTAGAATCCTCTGCCAGCAATGTCTCTATAGGAGGAACAAGACCCTTTGACCAAAAATAAAGAGCATCATTTATATCTTCATACTTTGAAGAGAAATCAATTTGTTTTGCAAGTCCCTTGATAAACCATTTTGGCAATTCTGTGTTTTCTCCTGCATAATTATCATTGCGCATCACATGTGTGTAAAGGGCAAGATATCCACGAATGACATTCTCTGCAAATTCATGTGAATCCATTGCTGCCGGGTGCAATATTGTTATTCTAATTGTTGCTACATCATGGTACGGGATTGCATCTGGTACAATATTTATTTTATATTTAGATTTATTTTCAGAGCCATAGGCAGTTTTTGGAACTACTCCGTAAATCATAATTCTATAGACTGAAGATGGAAATTTTAAGCCCGTAATTTTAGCAAGTTGATCACGAATTCCTTCTACAAAATTCTTAAGAACAAGCTTGTCTTTATGATTAAGAGCAATTCCACCAATAATTACAGAATTATCTTGATTAGAAAGTCCATAACTATCATTCATACGCTCTACCATATCGGCAATTAGCTTATCTTGCTCGGTAGTCTCACTGGATTTATAATGAATTGTTACTTCATTAGAATTAACTTTTTTCTCCGCAGAAACATTAGTTTGAAGTGGAGTTACAGGCTTCTGCAAATCTGGCTTTGGTTCTTCTGATTGTACATTTTCAATTTCATAAAGGGCTTGCTCTAACCTATCTATATCTTCAATTAAAGCCTCAATATCAACCTTTTCATTTTTCTCTTGAGAAGCCATAAGCATTGTTGTCCATAAACAAAAGACAACAACTATGGTCTCAATTAAAAATTTTGATCGGCCGATACCTTTATGAATCATATACAAAAAAATCCAACTAACTAAATTTTTAAATAGCAGAATTATGCAAGCTATTTTCCAACCCTGACACCACTCTTAACGGTTGGGCTTGGCTGAGAATTATAAACCTTACTAAATGGAGGTACTGAATGAACAAGCCAGACATTACCACCAATGACAGAATCATGTCCAATAACTGTGTCACCACCTAAAATTGTTGCACCAGCATAAATGATTACATTATCCTCAACATCAGGATGACGCTTATTGCCCTTTACCAGATTTCCATTCTCATCCTTAGCAAAGCTTAAAGCACCTAGTGTTACACCTTGATATAACTTCACATTTTTACCAATGGTGCAAGTTTCACCAATTACAACACCAGTACCATGATCG
This sequence comes from Kiritimatiellia bacterium, assembly GCA_017648065.1. GTDB lineage: Bacteria > Verrucomicrobiota > Kiritimatiellia > RFP12 > UBA3636 > RGIG990. The sequence goes on from JAGCJJ010000023.1 coordinate 29,953, forward strand.
ATAAAGAAGCCCGAACCAATTGTTGCTCCCGGATGGATATCAATACCTGTGTGAGAATGAGCATACTCGCTCATTACACGAGGAATAAGAGGAACACCCAACTTAAATAATTTATGAGCAATTCTATGCACACAAATTGCATATAGGCCTGGATAGCTCATCACGACCTCAAGCTCTGAGCGTGCAGCTGGGTCACCTTCATAGGCAGCACGAATATCATCGCGCAATAGCTCACGAAGCTCTCCACCGCATGACAAAAAGCTTTTTACTGCATCTTGTGCAAGTTGAGTTGGATCCTTCTCTCCTGCCACTAATTGGCGAGAAGAATAGTAGTTATAAATTGGAAGAATTATATCGTACAATCCTTGAGCTACTTGCTCTGGATTGTGAGAGACAGAAGAATCTTCTGTTCCAAAATCAGAAAACAAAGCACCTCCATCATGACCAAGACAGCCAGGGAACAATAGTCCAATCAAACCATTAAGAATCTTAATGATTTCATATTGGCTTGGCAAGGCCGCTCCCTTAATTTGGCTGGTAGCAGGACATCGAGAGCAAGCTTCAAACACAGATTTCCATTGCTCAAGATTTTCCTTTATCCAGGGTTCTACAGTACTCATATTTTCTCCGATTAGTTTAACGTGTAAATTTGTTAAAATTGTACCAAAAAATCAACCATCAATCAACCAACATATTCCCATACACGAATATGCACCAATACGCACGAATGCTAGCGTGATGAAATAAGGAAACCACGAAATGCACGAAATACACGAAAGGGCGTACACGGATGGAATGGGTGTGTTGTTTTTTTCAAGAACACGAATGAGCACCAATACGCACGAATGCTAGCATGATGGAAGTATGGGGCCACGAAAAGCACGAAAAAACAAAAAGTGCAAATG
>JAGCJJ010000024.1 GCA_017648065.1 Kiritimatiellia bacterium
CTCATGAAGCGTTAAATTATACCTGCATAGGCGTGTTGAGTAATCCTTGGAGCAACCAAGAAAGTTTCAACTCTTTAACTAAAAAACAGCTAACTGTTAATAGTGGACTTCCAGAAGAAGATTTAACACATGGCGATATTACGCTTTCATTAAATTCAGATACAGCGGTTTCAGGACAAGAATATTTTATGCGCGGTGGATGGATTGACCACATGGAAGCATATTATAATGATGTAATGAATGGCGGTCTTTTTAAAAACCGAAAGTATAACGATAGCCCTAAAAAGAAATTTGACCATGGGTTGTTGGCTTCACATTTTACATTGCAGCCTGGTGAAATAAAAAGGGTTTCATTTTCATTAACCTGGAACATTCCTTTGAGAAAGAATGATTGGCATTGGAATGCAGAGAAAATTTGTGCCGACAATAATATTAAAAATGTATGGAAAAATTATTACGCCACACAATGGGCAGACTCCAAGACATCTGCTAAATATCTTGCAAAAAACTATAAGAGGTTCTATGCGGAGACAAAAAAATTTCATGATGCCTTATTCTTTGGAAATATACCAGAGAACATAAAAGAGAGTATTTCTACTAATCTTGCGGTACTACGTAGTCCAACCTGCTTGCGATTAGAGGACGGTACCTTCTGGGGGTGGGAAGGCGTAGGTTCCTTTTGGGGCTCTTGTGAGGGCTCATGCACACATGTGTGGAATTATGCACAAGCATTGCCATTCTTGTTCCCAGATTTGGAGCGCTCTATGCGAGAGAGTCATTTCAAATATAGTGTGGATGAATTTGGTGGCGCGCATTTCCGTTTGCAGCTACCTTTGGGAATACGTGCAACTAAGGATTCATTTAGACCATGTGCTGATGGTCAATTTGGCGACATAATGAAATTCTATCGCGATTGGAAAATATTTGGGGACAATACTTGGCTTAAGCAATGGTATCCAACTCTAAAAGCAATGATGGAATATGCTTGGAGTAAAAATAATCCCGATAAATGGGACCTCAAAAAAACAGGTGTGTTACATGGAAGACAACACCACACATTGGATATGGAGCTGTTTGGTGCAAACAGTTGGCTCACAGGTCACTACCTAGGTGCATTATCCGCGATGTCAGAAATGGCATCAATTATGGGTGATAACGAATTTTCTAAAGAATGTGATGTGATTAAAGAAAAAGGGCAGTGCTTTGTTGATAAGAATCTTTTTAATGGAGAGTACTATTGTCAAAACATAAATTTGAAAAATAAAAAGCTTGTAAAAAGCTTTGGTGCTATAAATTATTGGAATGATGAAACAAAAGAGATAAAATATCAAATTGCAAATGGTTGTGGAATAGATGCAACATTAGCCCAATGCTATGCTTCACTATATGGATTACCTCAAATTTTTGATAAAAAACAAAATAGAAAAACATTAAAGGCAATTTATAAAAATAATTTTCATAAATCAGTGCGAAATGTTTTTAATCCTTGGCGCATTTATTCTTTGAATGATGAGGGAGGTGTGCAGATTTGCACATGGCCAAATAATAATAGACCCAAAATTCCAATTCCATACCATACAGAAACGATGCACGGCTTTGAGTGGACCTTTGCTGTTCATTTATTGATAGAAGGATTTTTTAATGAAGCACAAGAGGTTGTAAAATCTATTCGTGATAGATATGATGGAGAAAAGCGTAATCCATGGAATGAGCTAGAATGTGGAAGCAATTATGCTCGAAGTATGGCTTCGTATGGATTGCTATTAGCTTGGAGTGGTTTTCAGTTTGATTTAACCTCTGGGATGATTGGCTTCACACCAAATAAGAACGTAAAAGAATTAAATTGCTTCTGGAGTGTTGGCACCGCATGGGGTGTTGTTTCTGAAAGTCAAAAAACAATTAAATTTGTGTTAGATTATGGAAAATTAAAATTGAATACTTTTAGATTAAATAAGCAAATCAAAGAAATTCAACTTGATGGTAAAAAGCAAAAATTTGTTCAAACAGGAACAATAATTAAGTTTGATGATTACTTATCTTTGGACACAAGCTCGCGTTTAATTTTTGTGTCTTAAAAAATTAATTTTTTCAAAAAAAGGGGGATTTATAATATGATAAAGCTGGCTTCATTTAACATTCGCGCAGGTATGGGTATGGATGGAATTTTTAATATAGAACGTTTGACGAAAAAGCTTTCTTCTATACCTGCAGATTTTATAGCTCTACAAGAGGTGGATAAAGGAATATCTAGATCACAAAGACTAGATGAAGCAAAAATTTTTGCAGAAGCAATAGATATGCATTATGAGTTTGCAAAAGCAATAGAATTTGATGGTGGTGAGTATGGAATTGCTTTACTTTCAAAAGCCAAGCCTCTAAGTGTGAGCAAATTTCCACTACCAGGAAGAGAAGAGGTTAGAGTTTTACTCGTTTGTGAATTCGAAAATATAGTGGTTTGCTGTACACACCTTTCATTAACTGAGCAAGATCAAATTACTTCCGTAGAAATAATTAAAAAAGTATTGGTTGGAAAATATAATAAACCTGTATTTTTGATGGGAGACTTTAATGCACAGCCAGCTTCATGTGTGCTAGAGTCTTTTAGAGAAAGCTTTAATATAATTTCTGATACAACAAGATTTACATTTCCATCTGCAAAACCAGAAATTTGTATAGATTATATATTACAGCTTAAGGATTCAAATTTTGATATTAAAGATGTAGATACCTATACTGATTCTGATACAATATCCTCAGACCACTTATACGTGTCAGTAGAGATTAAGGAATAGGTAAGACACAATATCTATGGTAATGCTTGGTGGTGTGTTTGGGATGCCCTAAGATTAATTCTGTGCTACGGTATTATCGCCATAGCTGTATGTAATTAGCAATATTGATAAGCTGCATTTTGTCGCTATCATTGATGGTTAGTTTTTTTGCGTTCTCTAGAAATTTTTGGAGGCGGGCTTGAGCACTGAAAGAGAGCTAGAATCATAGGAGTAAAACTCCTATGGCAGCAGTTAATGATTCAGAATCATAAAAGTAGCATCAAAAAGATTTTTCTAAAAGCCTTGTTTTGTGTCTTCATATCGCGGTGATAGTAGCAGCTGGCGTTGTGTTGTGCACTTGGTGGCTATATGTGCAATGTTTAACGGGTGTGAATAACATAGTTGTGCCCATGTAATTGTTTTTTTACTTGAATTTAGTTTGTGTTTTGTGTAATACTTTGTAATAGTAAATATGGGAAGGCACACCCTGCTGCAAAAAGGCATATGCTGTCAGATGGTATTTTTATTTGACGTCCTACTGCTTTTTAAGCAATGCTAGACTATATTAGGCTTTAGTTTTAATTATGAACAATATAACAAAAGGAAATCATTATGTATAACATTCCGGTTGAAAATGTGAGAAACTTCGTGCTCGGTGGACATAGCGACTCCGGTAAGACGGCACTTACGGATGCCCTAGCATATAAGCTTGGTCTTAATGACCGTTTAGGCTCGCCGGCTAATGGAACAAGTATTTCAGATTTTACCGAGGAAGAGAAGGCTCGTAAAATTTCTCTCTTTTCAACAACCTTTTCATCAAAGTATGCCGTAAATGGCAAAGAGCATTTTCTTTATTTTACTGATGCACCTGGTTATATGGATTTTTATGGTCAGCTACGCTCTGCTTCTCGTGCAGCAGATTCTGGTGTTCTTGTAGTTGACGCAGCAGGTGGAATTCAGGTAGGTACACGTAGAGCATGGCGTTGCTTTAAGCAAACAGACGTTGTTTCTCGTGCGATTGTTGTCACAGGTCTTGATAAGGATAATACAGACTATGCAAAGGTTATCGATGCAATTCGTGGTGCATTCGGTATTGGTTGTATTCCTATTGCATTCCCTAATGCTGATAATACAGCTTTGGTAGATGTATTCTCTGATGCTATCCCAGAAAAGTATAAGGCTGCTGCTGAGGAGGCTCGCAGTGAGTTGATGGAGCGTGCTGCTGAGAGTGATGATGCTCTTACTGAAAAGTATTTGATGGAAGAAACTCTATCCAAGGAAGATATTGCTCGTGGTCTTGAGAAGGCATCAATCACTGGTTTGTTTGTTCCAATTATGCCAGTATTCCCACTATCTGGTGTTGGTGTAGATTTTATGTTGGATTCTGTAGTTAAATATTTAGCAAATCCACATCAGAAGCAGAGAACAGATTTTGAAGGTGCTTCAATTGATACAGCAATAGATCGTCCATTCTTCGGTCTTGTTTATAAGACTGTTTCTGACAACTTTGTTGGTCAAATGAATTATGTACGCATTCTATCTGGTACATTAAAGCCTGAAACAGATGTTGATAATCCAACCTCTTCTTTGGGTAAAGAGCACATTGGTCAAATCCTTGTCCCATGCGGAAAGAAATATACACCTGTAGATTGTGCTGTTACTGGTGATATTGTTGCAATTCCAAAATTGAAGGCAACAAAGGTAAGTGATACACTTTGCTCTCTAGGTTGCAAGTTGCATGCTCGCCCAGTTAAATTCCCAAGTCCAGTTATGTTTGCTGCAGTTACAGCTGCAAGCCAGGCTGATGATGATAAGTTGGGTCCAGCATTACAGCGCGTACTAGAGCAGGATCAGACTTTGCAGATTGAGCGTAATGTTGAAACACATGAGACAATTCTAAAGGGACTCGGTGACGTACATCTTGATGCAACAGTTCACCTGCTCAAGCAGATGAGTAATGTTAACGTAACTCTAAGCACTCCAAAGATTGCTTATCGTGAGACAATCAATGCAATGGGTGAGGGTCACTATAAGCATAAGAAGCAATCAGGTGGTCATGGTCAATATGGTGAGGTTTATCTAAAGATTGAGCCAATCCAAGAGGGCGATGAGCAGTGGTTTGTAAATGAGACTGTTGGTGGTTCAATTCCTTCTGGTTATATGCCTGGTATTGAAAAGGGTGTGCTGGAACGTATGGAGCATGGCTGCATCGCAGGCTATCCTGTAGTAGGTGTAAAGGTTCGTGTATATGATGGATCATATCATGATGTTGACTCATCTGAAATAGCATTTAAGATTGCTGGCTCTGGTGCATTGAAGGAAGCTCTTGCAAATGCTAAGCCAACTCTTCTTGAGCCTATTATGAGTGTTACAATCTCTACACCAGATACCTATATGGGTGCTGTTACAGGTGATTTAACACATAAGCGTGGTCGTATCCTTGGTTATGAGGCAGAGGATGATATGCAGGTAATTATTGCTGAAGTTCCACAGAGCGAGCTATCAAGATATTCTGCAGAGCTACGCTCTTTGACAAGTGGTCAGGCTATGTTTGAGGTTAAGTTCTCTCGTTATGATACAGTACCTTCAAATATTGCACAGAAGATTATTGCTGAGTCACCTTATAAGCATCACACTGAGGAATAATATTTCTCTAAAAGAGTGTAAATAAAACAAAACGGCAGTTGTACAATTTGTATGACTGCCGTTTTTTTTATTCGATTTAGAGCTTAGAAGAATTTGGAATTATGAAACACTTGACATCATCTAAATTCAACATTTCTTAATTTTGGTTTATCTGCCTCTATGATTTGGTCGTTTCCCTCTTGGTGGGTTAGGACGATGATGATTTTTATGTGGTGGTCTGTGAGGAGTCACATAATGTGGCCTTCTAGGTGGTGCATGTCGTATTACATGTACAGGTGGAGGAGGTGGTGGAGGTAAGACCACAACAGAAGGTGTTGTTTCTATAAAGATATCGTCTGGATCACAATAGACAATAGTTTCTGTTTTGTCGGCAGTTAGTGCTGCACCAACAATAGTACCAACAATTAGCCCTCCTACAGCAGCAGCTGTATTGCTATGATGATGAGTTCTGGCTTGAGCAGCCATAGGTGTAGCGATAACTGTTATTGCACATAGAGTAGTTAATAATGTTGTTGTTTTCATAGTGTACTCCTTTCAGTTATTAGAGTAATGAATAATTGTTGTTTTTCTTGAATACGTGTTCATTATTACATATATTAATTCATAAAGTCAAGCGTTAATTCAAAATATTTTCATCAATAAATTGTATTTTCTTCAAATGAATAACAGAATTTATTGCTGTTTCATTTCTTTTTTATTTTGCTTTATAGTAAATATTTAGTTGAGTTTGAAAAATTATAATAGAAATTTGAATTAGATAAGCATTTGAACCATCAGTTTTTGTATTTTTTTATTGCATATCAATAAGTCAATTGTGTAATATATTGTTCAGTTGGTGAATGGCAAGTTTTCCAATCGTGAGGAAGATGCCCATCGCCGTTTTGTTTATACAATTAAATATATAAGGAAATTACCGTGAGTATAGAAATGATGCGTCATAGTGCGGCGCATATCATGGCCGCAGCAGTATGTGAGTTATTCCCTAACGTAAAGTTAGATATTGGTCCATCAACAGATGATGGTTTTTATTATGATTTCGATATGCCTCATCGCTTAGTCCCAGAGGACTTTGCTACAATTGAAGCAAAAATGGCAGAAATCGTAAAAGCAGATTTTCCATTTGAGCGTGTTGAAATGACACGTGAGGAAGCTGTTAAGCTTCTTACAGATGCAGGACAGACCTTTAAGGTAGAGCGTCTTGCTGATATTCCAGAGGGAGAGGCAATCAGCTTCTACAAGTGTGGCAATTTTATGGATTTGTGCCGTGGTCCACACGTTGCTTCTACAGGCGCAGTAAAGGCATTTAAGCTAACATCAATCGCTGGTTCATACTATCGTGGTGATGAAAAGAACCCAATGCTACAGCGTATCTATGGTTTGGCTGCTGCTTCTCAGGAAGAGTTAGATGCAATTATCAATCGCATTGAAGAGGCAAAGCGCCGCGATCATCGCCGTCTTGGCCCTGAGCTAGATTTGTTCAGTATGCATGATGATGTTGGTCCTGGTCTTATCCACTGGCATCCAAAAGGTGCACGTATTCGTGTAGCAATTGAGGATTACTGGCGCAAGGAGCATTTCCGTAATGGTTACGATATGCTATTTACTCCACATGTAGGCCGTGCAAATCTTTGGGAGACTTCTGGTCACCTTGGCTTCTACAAGGAGAATATGTATTCTTCTATGGATGTTGATGGTCAGCCATACTATGTAAAGCCAATGAACTGCCCATTCCATATTCAGGTTTACAAGAGCCAGATGCGTTCATATCGTGATTTGCCACTACGTTGGGCAGAGCTAGGTACAGTATATCGCTATGAGAAGAGCGGTGTATTGCATGGTCTGCTACGTGTTCGTGGCTTCACTCAGGACGATGCTCACATTTTCTGCGCACCAGAGACAATTGTTGAAGAGGTTCGCACAACTGTTGGTTTTGCATTGCGCATCCTACGTCGTTTCGGATTTAATGAGATTGCTGCTTATCTATCAACTCGCCCAGAGAAGGCTGTTGGTGACCCAGAGCGTTGGGAGCAGGCAACTCACTCACTGGAGGCTGCTCTAAAGTCAGAAGGTATTGATTATCAGATTGACCAGGGTGGCGGTGCATTCTATGGTCCAAAGATTGACCTTAAGATTAAGGATGCAATTGGCCGTGAGTGGCAGTTAGGTACAATTCAGTTTGACTTCAATCTACCAGAGCGCTTTAATCTAACATATATTGGTTCAGATGGTGCTGCACATCGTCCTTACATGGTACATCGTGCATTGCTTGGATCAATTGAGCGCTTCTTTGGTATCTTGATTGAGCACTATGCAGGTGCATTCCCAGTATGGCTAGCAGCAGAGCAGGTACGTATTCTACCATTGACTGATGCACAGCTAGATCGTGCTAAGGAAGTACAGCAGCAGCTATTGGCTCAGGATGTACGTGTAAGCATTGACTCACATGCTGATAAGCTAGGTGCAAAGATTCGCCGTGCTCA
>JAGCJJ010000025.1 GCA_017648065.1 Kiritimatiellia bacterium
AATTGGAAACCACGAAACACACGAAATGCACGAAAAACGGTACACGAATGAGAGTACACGAATGAGGGGGATGTGTGCGAATTTTCAAGAACACGAATACGCACGGATTTGCACGAATAGGTTATGAGGGGATGGCATGGGATTGAGAACCACGAAAAATACGAAAAACGGTACACGAATGAGGGTGTGTGGTGGCTAAAAGTGCGAAGGAAGGGATACAAAATTAAAAGCATCATTGTGTACTTGTTTTCCACAATGATGCTTTTCATATTAAGTAATTATCTTTACAAAAATTACATTTAACGAACTATAATAGCATTCTCAAAGAGACTTCTGTCAATATTTGAGACAGAGAAGTTTCTTACCTTGATACCATGCTTTGTACCACTGATTTTTGTCTTGTGGATAATACCAAGAGCACACCAACCAGGAACACGAATATCAGTATTCCATTCATTTTTATTAGTGCTTTCAAGATCACGCTTTGTTGCTCTCTCCCACTCTCCACCAGTATATGTCCAAAGAGGATCACCATGATTAGCTGTTGGCTTAAATTCAGGAACGTAATCACCAGAAACTTCTGGACCTTTGTCCCAATTATATGGGTAATCAACAGCAGAAACAGTAGCTAAAGGCTGACCATTATAGTCAATCTCAGCTTTTAAATTACATGGCTGACCACCAGAACCATTATCCTCTCCATCGTAGCCACCCATTGTGATAAACTTTAAGGTATAAGTACCCTCTGCTGAGTCTGTACTTGCAGGAACCCTTGCAAGAATACGGACGTTTCTAGGATTTTGGAAATATCCACTATAACCTTGAGCATTACATTCAGCTTCTGTAGGATAATATGTGTATTCGCAAATTTCCAAATATGAGCCATCGTAGCGTGCCTTATAATAAGGGATACGATAAGAATGCGGACCAAAATTATTTCCTGTTGTAGCATTCTTTCTTGAAACTACATAAACATAAAGATTTGTATGTTGGAATGATTCAGGTATTGTCAATTCATAATTCATCTGAATAACAGAATTTGTATAAATACCATAAGGATAACCCATGATAGATTTTTCTACTTCCTTATCACCTTCCTTCTCAAGAACATGTGTAATCAATACCTCATCTGGTGACTGAGCGCCGCCCTCAATAAGAGCAACTGCAGCCTTTTTATCATATGCTACCTCAAGGTAGAGCATACCATCCTTAAAATAGTGTGTAGCATTTGCAGAAGGACCTGGATATTTAGATTCTTCGATTGAGCATGGAACAAAATCGTCCTTTACATCTTCATCATCAAAATTTGTCCAATATGAAAGTGAATCAAATTTTGTCTCTGCAAATACAGCAAGAGAAAAACATAAAAAAGAAAAAATTATGTATCTTTTCATATATTATTCCTAACTTTTAATTTTTTTGTTTATTGGTTTTTTTGTTTTTTATTTTGAAGCCATTGATTGTACTCTTTGATTATTAAAAAAGCAAGCAAACTTTTTTACAAACAAACAAAATTTATGCTTAAAAAATATGGTGAATAATAAGGTAATAGACAAAATAAAACTGGAGCGCAGTACATTCACGTACTGCACTCCTCAAATCCTCAATAACACTTCTATTTCGAAAGGTGCTTGCTTTGCACCGCTTCACCTAAATTCGGATGTAAATTTCAGATTAACGAATTGTAATTAAAGTTGGTAATATCCAACCGGCTACTACTGCTTCATTTTTACCGCTGAACCAAACACCTACTTGTTTTCTCTTTTCAGGAATTTCAAAGGTGTATCCATAATTTTCTGTATAATCTTCAGCAAATTTAATCCATTTAGCAGTGCATAAGTGGTTGGTAATTGTCATTTCATCAGATTCTTTATTATTGATACGATTACACATATAGAAAAGATTTGTGCTCATACCAAACTCTGGGCAACTCTGCCAATAAATGTTTCCTTTACGCATATTTGACCAACCGTCGTTACCAAACATTGCTCCGCCTCCAACATATTGCAAAGATTTAGGAAATACAATATTTGTCACTGATGTAGCGCGTGTAAATACAGAAGAGCCAATATTTGTGCATCCTTCCATAAATATAATCTCTGTCATTCCACCATTTGAATTAAATGCACTGTTACCAATTCTTCTGACAGAAGCAGGAATAACAAGCTTACCTGTAATATTCGCACTACTAAATGCCTGATCTCCAATAATTTCAAGCTTACTTGGCAGAATTAAAGGTTTTTTAACACTATCTACATATGTAAAAGCTTGGCTGCCAATTTCCTTTAGATTTGAATCTTCAGGAAAAACAATCTCTTCAAGATTTCTAGCCCATCCAAATGCTTGATAACCAATATATTCTACAGATGCAGGAAACTCAATTTTACCAACATGACCAGCATTGTGAGCAAATGTAGCAGACTCAATGCGCTTTAATTTTGAACCTGCAGCAAAAACTACAGAAGTATAATTACAACCGGAAAAAGCAGAGCCACCTATTTCCTCTACTGAAGCTGGGATAACAAGTATCTTATCAGCATTTCCTTCATAGTAAACACCACCAAAGGCTTGGCTACCAATTTTCTTTAATCCCTCATGCAGAGGAAATTCTGTGTATGCATTATTCTTTGCACCTGCTGTCATTTGCGTAGGAATCTCCTCTCCTCGCCATTCAGGATCTACAATAAAGTTTGTGCAATATGACCAAGCTAAAAATTGAACTGGTAAATTGGTTGTACATGCAGGAATACCAATAGCACCAATAACCGCTGAATGAGCAAAAAGACTACTCTTTATTGAAACAAGAGTACATTTTGTATCTGCAAACACTGTTCTGAAATCAGCATCCTGTTGAGTTTCTGGTCTTGCTTTTACACCAGTTATAACAAGTTCTTCTGGTGTTCCTTGTGTATGAAAAGCCCAACCATTGTCATTTGTTAAAACATTTTCTGATTCGAGCCATGTCCATTTATGAACATTCTCCGCAATCGCAGAAACACTAATTAAACAAAGAAAGCCAAGCAAAAAACATTTATTCATATTAACACCTATAAATACAACCACTTAATAAGCACATAATTTTAACAACTATGCTACCTAAAAGTCAATACAATCATTTTCTCTTTTAGAGTTCAATAGAATTGCTATAAGCACAAAATTTTTGGCAGAATTCATGCAAACAATCTACTACGGTTTTACAATAATAAAAAAGCGATGACAGTAAAAACCCATCATCGCCTTGAAATTTATTTTAGAGCTTATCTAAATTTTAGAAACCTAAAGATTTGAAAATTGCTGAAACAGCTGCATCAAACTCTTCCTGAGTTTTTGCCTGCAATACAGGAGCTAAAGCACCATTTGCCATTGCAGAGAACATCATTGCCTGCATCTTAAATTGCTGACCTTCTTCTGTAGCAAAGTTCATATCCTCATTGATATCTTCCAAAATATCATCAAAATCAGGATCTGCTAACTCCTCAGGAAGCCACTTGCCTTTAACCTTCTCAAACTCTACACCATCTGTTCTACCTGCAAAATAAACAACAATATCACCATCCTGCTCTGTCTTGATAGTGTATGTTGGCATCTCGCATGCAGGTAGCTTACCAATCTTTGAATCTAAGTATGCTGCCAATGCCTTAGCATTTGGCTGTGACTTAATATCAGCTAGTGTAATTGATGCAATGCTTGAAAAGAATTTACCAGCAGCAAGAACGTCCGCAGCCTTTAAATCTCCTTTTTTACATGCATCTGCACTTGGGCTTGGAACCTGCTTAGCCATAGCAGAATTTACAATAAAATCGGACTTTGTAGAAAGCACCTTGCCAAAATTGCTCATTACACTTACACCAGAATTCCAAACCATTGGGTCCATCTTCTTAGCAAATGCTTGAGACACATCATAGAAACCCTTCTGATGAGATGTTGGCATTGCCTCAAAAATAGAAGTAACAAGTTTGCCCTCTTGACCAGCCTTAAACATTGATTCAATAGAAGCCTTAACTGCTGCCTCATCTGGAGTTAAAGCAAATGCACTGACTGCAACAACTGTTGCAAAAATTGTAGTAATTGTCTTTTTCATATTTTTGTCCCTTTTTATTTTATTTGTTAACCTATTTACTAACTTATGGCAATTATTTTACACTTATAGAAAATGCTTTGTCAACAATATTTTCTGGCACTGGTTTTGTAAACAAACTTACCACTGGCACTACAATAAATGGTACAAGCATACCTACACAAGCACCAAATGATGCTAATGACTTATCAAGTGTAAAGAAAAGCACCACTGTTGTAGCAATACCTGAGCACATGCCTGCAAAAGCACCTACAGCAGTAGTTCTGCGCCAGAACAAACCAAAAATAAATGGAGCTAAGAATGCACCTGCGATTGAACCCCATGAGAGCGACATCAATGTCTCAATAAATGAAATACGATGTGTTGCAATAAAATATGATATTGCAATAAACATTGCAGATAAGAATCTCATTAGCGTTACTGATGTGCGATGGCTTACCTTTGGATCTACTACACCCTTATATAAATCAATCGCAATAGCAGAAGAAGACACAAGAACAATTCCTGAAAGCGTTGACATTGATGCAGAAAGCAGCAATACAAGCATCAGTCCTAGCAATGATTTTGGAAGATACTCCACAAGCATTGTAGGAACAATTGTATCCTCTGGAGCAACTCCTGCAGGAACCTTCAAATCAGACAAACTATCGAAGAAAAGATGAGATGTACTTCCTGTAAAGTATGCGGCACCACCAATAATCAGAGCAAAAACTGTGCAAACAATTGCTCCTTTTATGATAATGCCCTCATCCTTAATTGCATAAAATTTATGTACCATCTGAGGCATAGCCCAGCATCCAAAAGATGTCATTGCCACAAGGCTTGGCAATAGATACCATGGGCCAGGATTTGTTTTTCCCGCAGAGGCATGCTCTGCATACTTTTGAGACACCATAGCTACTGCATCAGGGATATTTCCGGCTGGGCTGACATCTGCAATGCAATAAACCAATGCAAGCGCACCACCAATCATAATTACACCTTGGATGCAATCTGTAATTGCTACTGCAAAATATCCACCTAAAATCAAATACAGGCCTGTCAATGCTGCCATGATAATAATAGCAACATTAAATGGCACACCAGGAAATACGCCAACCAAAAGCTCTGCTAATCCTTTGTAAACACCTGCTGAATATGGAAGCAAGAATATGAATATAACCATAGCAGCAAAAGGCTTCATGGTATACATACCATAACGCCTAAAGAAAAATTCTGGCATTGTCATAACATCCAGATTTCGGGTCATGCGTCGCGTACGTTTACCTAAAATCAACCAAGCCAAAAATGCTCCTAGCACTGCATTACCAATACCAATCCATAAGCTGTCTAATCCTTGATTCCAGCCAAAACGACCTGCAAAGCCAACAAATACAACAGCTGAGAAATAGTTCGTTCCATAGGAAAATGCAGTAATCCATGGGCCAAAGCTACGACCTCCTAAAAAGAAATCATCTAATGTTTTTGTTCGGCGTAAGCCCCAGAGACCAACTCCAACCATTAGTAAAACATATAATCCTATAAACAATAAATTGTACATTTCTTATAACCTAACGAACTTCCATATAAAAATTAAAATGCTGAAGCCGTTGGCATTCAGCATTTTAATTTTAAGATTTTATAGTATCATTTAGCCAACAACATTGATAATTCTACCAGGTACGCAAATTACCTTACGAACTGGGCGACCTGCCAAAGCTGTTTGAACAGCCTCCATACCAAGAGCCAGCTCGCGCATCTGCTCCTCAGTTGCATCAAGAGGAAGCATTACGCGGCCCTTAATCTTACCACAGACCTGAACAACAATTTCAACCTCTGTAACCTTGATTGCTGCCTCATCAAATTTTGGCCAAGGTACATATTCGATTGATGGCTCATGTCCAAGCAACTCCCATAGCTCCTCACCAACGTGTGGTGCAAATGGTGCCAACATGATAACAAATGCCTCTGCGGCCTCGCGTGGCAATGGCTTGCCCTCGCCTGAGAAACCATTAACAAAAATCATTAGCTGGCTGATTGCTGTATTAAGGCTTAGGTTCTCAATATCCTCTGTAACCTTCTTAATAGTGCTATGACATAGACGAGCCTGTTCCTTATCCATTGGCTGATCAACGATTGGCTGATCTGCAATCATGCGATAGCCACGGCGTAGGAAGCGATATACACCCTCAACACCCTTTGTGCTCCATGGCTTAACTGCATCAAGTGGACCCATAAACATCTCGTATAGACGCATACTATCAGCACCATACTCACGAATAACATCATCTGGGTTGATAACATTCTTTAAAGACTTTGACATCTTTGCAGCGAACTCAACAAGCTTCTCTCCTGTCTCTTTGTGAGTAGGAGGATTTGTTGATGTATCAACTAAATCCATAGGAACAAGAGCACCGCGACCATCCTTATAAGACATACCAAGAATCATACCCTGGTTAACAAGCTTCTGGAATGGCTCCTTTGTTGGAACCAGACCTAGATCAAATAGAACCTTGTGCCAGAAGCGAGCATATAGAAGGTGAAGCACAGCATGCTCAGCACCACCAACATATAGGTCAACTGGCAGCCATTCCTTTGCCTTCTCAGGATCGATAAAGCAGCTGTCATTTGTTGGGTCAATGTAGCGTAGGTAGTACCAGCAAGAGCCTGCCCACTGTGGCATTGTATTTGTTTCACGCCAGCCCTGCTTACCTGTCTTAGGGTCAGTATAGCGAAGCCAATTCTTTGCCTTAGATAGAGGTGGTTCGCCTGTACCTGTTGGCTTAAAGTCTTCCATCTCAGGAAGTGTCAATGGTAACTCATCATCTTCAAGTAGAAGAGTTGTGCCATCATCCATATGTACAACAGGGAATGGCTCACCCCAATAGCGCTGACGGCTGAACAACCAGTCACGTAGCTTATACTGAACCTTTGCTCTGCCGCGGCCATTTTCCTCAAGCCATGCAATCATCTTCTTCTTTGCATCTTCAACAGATAGGCCTGTTAGGAAGCCAGAATTTACCATTACGCCTGTAGCGCAATCAGTAAATGCCTCTTTTGAGATATCTCCTCCGCCAACAACTTCAACCATTGGGACATTGAACTTCTGAGCAAATTCGTAGTCGCGTGTATCATGAGCAGGCACTGCCATAATTGCACCAGTACCATAGCTTGCAAGAACATAGTCAGAGATAAAGATTGGGATTTCCTTCTCATTAACAGGATTTATGCCCTTGATTCCTTCAAGCATTACACCTGTCTTATCCTTATTCATTTCAGTACGTTCAAAATCAGACTTATGGGATGCCTCTAGCTGATATGCCTCAACCTCTGCCTTATTTGTGATAATGCCCTTCTCCATCCAGCTCTTTACAAGAGCATGCTCTGGACTCATAACCATGTAAGTAGCACCAAACAAAGTATCGCAACGAGTTGTGTAAACAACGATTTGTTCACCAGCTGTTGTGCTGAAAGTAACCTCAGCACCTGTTGATTTACCAATCCAATTGCGCTGCATTTCCTTGATACCCTCAGACCAATCAAGATCCTCAAGATCATTTAGCAGGCGCTCTGCATATTCTGTAATCTTTAGCATCCACTGGCGCATTGGGCGGCGCTCAACTGGGTGATTACCACGCTCACTACGGCCATTGATAACTTCCTCATTAGCAAGCACGGTACCTAGTGCAGGACACCAGTTTACAGGAACCTCAGAAACGTATGCCAAACCCTTATTGTATAGCTGCTTGAAAATCCACTGTGTCCATTTGTAGTATTTTGGGTCTGTTGTATTGATTTCACGGTCCCAATCATAGCTAAAGCCAAGAGATTTAATTTGGCGCTTAAATGTAGCAACATTCTTCTCTGTTGTGATAGAAGGATGAGTACCTGTCTCAACAGCATACTGCTCTGCAGGCAAACCAAATGCATCCCAGCCCATTGGATGTAACACATTAAAGCCACGATGACGCTTAAAACGGCATAGAATATCTGTTGCTGTATAGCCTTCTGGATGACCTACATGAAGACCTGCTCCAGATGGATAAGGGAACATATCAAGTACATAGTACTTAGGTTTACCATCTGAGAAATCCGGTGTCTTAAATGTCTTATGCTCATCCCAATAAGCCTGCCATTTTTTTTCAATTGTTGCGAAATTGTATTCAGAATTGCTCATATCAAATTACCTTACTATAAATGTTTAGGTTAAAATTGTTTAGATTATACCATAAATAGTCTAAAAATTCAACGATAATGCAAATCTTGACAGATACAAATCAAGCATGTAACTTAAATTCAGCAGATTTCTATGAAACAATACAAACACAACAAAGTATTGCCTCAGAAAATTTTTAGAAAAAAAATCTTTTTGATGCACTATGGCACGTACCTATTACGCTACAAATGTAGTCACAAATTTAAGCCAAAAGTTACAAATTCTGGCTAATTTATGATATTTTGTGGGGCTGGGTTTGCACGCCACTGTGGGATTGCGGAGCGAAGAATTGCTGGCTGAAAGCCAGGTGTGGCAAGGTCTGAAAGTGGGGCCCACAAGAATTCAATCCAGCTCTCTTTGCTTGGTACTGCTGGTGGTTCAGGACTATTCTCCCACTCTGCCACACGTAATTCATAGCATAGATTTATTTCATCTATGCGATCCTCTCCTTCGCCATAGCTAAACTCTGCCACACCTAAAAAGCGCACAATCTCAGCAGTCACACCAAGCTCTTCAATCAGCTCGCGTAATACTGCTTGCGCACCTGTCTCACCTGGATCAATATGCCCACCAGGAAGATAGCTTCGTGCTTTACCGACTGGCTTACAAAGTAATACTTTTCCTTTGTGGCGGATTATCCCTCGCGCAATAACCTCATGTGTTAATTCTTTTGTTTGCATAAATTTATTCTCCATTAGGACATTTTTCCGTATATCGCATATCCTATTTCTCCGCTAAATTGCTATTTAGAGTTCATTCTGGTCGGGTTCAAGCGTTGAATCGTCGCTTTCGTAATAATAGGAGTAGTCAATGCCTTTCATGAACATTTCACGGTCATTGATTTTATCGGTTAGAGCTGGCTCGAGAAGGAATTTAAGTTCTGCACTGTCAACAACACTTTTTCGCATAGCTTCGAGGTAGGCGTTTTTATTGACCTTGCTCCAGTCGATACATTTTTTGAGTGTGCGTTTCAACATCAGATCCAGCCAGATACGGGTACTTCTGCCGTTGCCCTCCATAAATGGATGTGCCACATTCATTTCAACGTACTTGTTGATAATTTCATCAAACGTGGTTTCGGGCATATTTTCAATATTGGGCAAAATAGTGGAAAAATACAGAGCATTTGCAAAAGTAAAGCTGCCTTTACTGATGTTTTTATCTCGAATTTGTCCAGCAAAATCATAAAGTCCGCCAAAGAGGTAAGCGTGAATCTGCTGCAGGCATTTTACGCTGCCCGGTTCCAAACTGGCAAGCAGTCCGCTTTCAAAAAGAGCGTAGGCTTTGGTACGGCTCTTGCCATCAATGGTATCATCGCTGTAGGTGAACCACTTGATAAATTGAACCGCATAACGGCTAGGGATATGCTCAACAAGCACAAGAATATCCTGTTGCGAGAAACAATCTGTAAGATACCGTTTGCCATCAGCTGCGGTCATTTTCAGTTGACTACAATTTGTAGTCAACTCAGGATGAGACTTTTTCAGGCGAGTTTTCAGCACGCTCCAATATTTTCTCGGATTTACACTTTCGGTCAAAACTCCGACAATATCTGCAATCGAGAACAACCATTGATTAGCGGAATCATCCCATGCCGCCCGCACTTCCCTGTTATTAAAAAATCGAATAGAAACTTTATGGCTCATACTTCAACCTCCGACACGTCAAGCTCCCCTGACATCTTTTAACCTCAAATCAGATGGCATTAAGACTCGCTAATATTGGGGGGCAAAGCGAAAGTCTGCGGCAAACCTATTGGGTTATGCAGCAGACTTTTTATATGGGATTACGCTTCTACTGATGGCTCTGCTGCTGGAGCTTCTGCTGCAGGCTCAGCTGCTGGCTCGGCAGTTGGTTGCTCTGCCTCTGCACCATCAGCTACCTCAGTAGCGGCTTGCTTTTCCTCTGCAAGTGCCTTTTGAAGACGCTCCATCTCTTGTGCTGTCTCTGCAGAGATGATTGTACCAGAGGATACTGCATCATCCTTATCTACATCAACACGAACAACTCTTACACCCATTGTGTTACGTCCGCTAATTGAAACAGTCTGAACATAAGTCATTAGCGAAGTGCCACCACGTGTCATCAATAGAACTGCTGCACCCTTAGCTGTTGACTGTTCTGCTACATTTGCATCAACTGTGGCAGGGTCTGCTGCATCAACTGGTTGTTGTGCCTCATCCTGTGGCTGACACTCAACAAGTGCTGCAAATACAACCTTACCATTACGTGCTGTTGTCTTGATGTCAATTACACCCTTACCACCACGATGCTTTGTTGGATAGCTTGCAATTGGAGTGCGCTTACCATAGCCATTATCTACGATTGTAACAAGATAGAGATTGTCCTCAGAACCTGCTGGTACCTTAACCATTGTACGTAGCTCATCAACAATCAGCTTGCCATTCTCATCTAGCTCTACGGACTCCTCGCCTTCATCTGCAACATCTATTGCTTCTTCTTCAATATTCTTGAATGTTACACCATCCAAGCGAATACCACGAACACCACGAGCTGTTCTGCCCATCTTGCGAACACCCTTTGAAGCAAACTTGATGCACTTACCATTTGCAGAAATAAGCATAATCTTATCTTCATCCTCTACTAAAGTAACTGCAATCAGTTCATCATCATCGTCAATAGAAATCGCATTCAAACCAGAAGCACGAACATTCTTGTATTCAACAAGCAAGGAGCGCTTTACAACACCCTTCTTTGTTGCAAAGAAAACGAACTTTGTCTTCTGTAGATTTTCATCATCAAAATCCTTTACTGGGATAATATCCAGAACACGCTCTGCAGGACGATATGGCAGAGGATTTCCATCCTTATCCTTCTCGCCTTCCAAACGCTCTGGGCGTAGTTCAATAAAGTTTTGAACTGGCTTACCCATTGTGTTGCAATCGCTCTCTTGTAGCTCGTAAGCACCCTTTATGAACAAGCGACCATGTGAGGTGAAGAACATCAGTTCATCATGTGCCATACAGTTGTAAACATTTAGGATATAATCCACTGGTGCTTTATCTGCAGACTTACGAAGCTTTGCGCCTGTCTTACCTGTACCGCCGCGATTCTGAATTCTAAAGTCAGCCAATGGTGTACGCTTAATGTAACCAAGCTTACTGATAGAAATTACAGATGGAATATTTGGAACATAAAGCTTTGGATCAAAACCGCCACCTACTGAGCTATATTTATCAATAGCTGTGCGACGCTCATCACCAAACTTCAACTTCATCTCGTCGCAATCTTTCTTGATAATATCAAGGATCTTCTGTGGATCAGCAAGAATATCCTTTAGCTCTTGGATACGAACCAAAAGCTTCTGATATTCTTCCTCAACACGCTCACGAGCTAAGCCTGTTAGCTGGCGAAGCTTCATCTCAAGAATTGAGTTAGATTGAATTTCATCTAAGCCAAAGCGCTCAAAGAATATCTTGCGTACTTCCTCATCATCATGTGATGCACGGATAATACGAACAATCTCATCCATATTATCAATTGCAATGCGATAGCCCTCAAGGATGTGTGCACGCTCCTGAGCCTTGCGTAGCTCATACTTGCAGCGACGTGTAATAACCTCTTTACGATGCTCCACAAAGCAATGTAGCAACTGCTTAAGATTCATCACCTTTGGTCGGCCATGATCAAGTGCAAGCATAATTGCGCTGAAGCTTGATTGAAGTGGAGTTCTGCTATAGAAGAAGTTCATAATTGCTTCTGGAACAGCATCGCTCTTTAGCTCAATTTCAATGCGAATATCCTCGCGTGAAACATCGCGAATTTCCTTTACGCCTTCAAGAACTTTATTATCCTTATCACGTGCAAGCTCGCCCATCTTTTCTACCATGAGAGCTTTGTTTACACCATAAGGAACGCTATCGATAACAATTATTTTTTCACCAGAAGATTGCTTACCTCTCTTCTTTTCCTCAAGGCGATAATTACCGCGAACATACATTGTACCGCGTCCCTTCTTGTACATATCTACAATGCCTTTAACACCGCAAATAGTACCATAAGTTGGGAAGTCCGGGCCTTGAACATACTGCATCAATTCATCAATTGTGCAGAATGGGTGATCAATAAGAAGCTTAATAGCATCACATACCTCACTTAGATTGTGAGTAGGGATATTTGTTGACATACCAACAGCAATACCCATAGAACCATTTAGCAATAGGTTAGGAAGCTTTGAAGGAAGAACTGTTGGCTCCTCAAGGGTTTCATCATAGTTTGGAACCATATCAACAGTTTCTTTATCAATATCCTCAAGCATCTCCTCTGCATATTTGCGCATACGAACCTCAGTATAACGCATAGCAGCAGCACCATCACCATCGATTGAGCCAAAGTTACCATGTCCATCAACTAGCATATAACGCATTGAGAAATCCTGCGCCATACGAACAATTGTCTCATAGATTGCGCTGTCACCATGAGGGTGATACTTACCCATAACATCACCCACAATACGTGCTGCCTTGCGGTGTGGTTTATCGTGATAATTTCCTGTTTCACCCATTGAGTAGATACATCTGCGGTGCACTGGCTTCATACCATCACGTGCATCAGGCAATGCACGGCCAACGATAACTGACATTGAGTAGTCGATGTATGCATTCTTCATCTCCTCCTCAATCTTGATATCATTTAAGCCTGGCTCAAAAGGAGCAGCTGCACCATCATCTACAGCATCTTGAGACACCTCAAGATTTACATCCTCTTGAGCTGCATCCAAAATTTTGTTCTCTTCGTTATTCTCGTTATCCATTTTTAAATCTCCCAAAATCTTTATTAAGCATCAACATCTGCAAGCAATGCATTTTCTTCAATAAACTTACGGCGAGGTCCTACCTCATCACCCATGAGCATAGAGAATATCTTCTCTGACTCCTCTGCATCCTGAAGAACAGCACGCTTCATCTTGCGCTTCTCTGGGTCCATTGTTGTCTCATAGAGCTGATCTGCATCCATTTCACCAAGACCTTTGTAGCGCTGGATTGTCAAGCCCTTCTTACCACGAGTACGTACAATATCAAGAAGCTCAAGCAATGATTTTACTGGATACTTTTGTGCCTTTTCATCACATAGATTACCAAGCTCTGTAACTTCATCACCTAAGAAATCACCAAGCTTGAAGCCGAAATTATGCAATGCAGACATTAGGCGACGCAACTCATTTGACTGACGAATCTCTGCTGAATTGTAGTTTGGATTCTCAAGATCATCAAGCTCTTCAACTGGGCACTGAAGCTTCTCAGAAACCTCGCGCTTAAGAGCCATTGCCTCTTCAACTGTAAATACATAATGCTCTACTGGATTTCCGTCAACATCGGTAATAACTCGATAGTTAGGGAAATCGCCAATCTCTGGCTTACGAGCCTCAAAATAGCGCTTCAGATCAATATTCTGCTTGCGTAGGCGATTGCAGATTGATTCAGCTGCAGCAAGTGTTTCTAATAGGCTAGGCATTGAACTGCTCTCAAGCTTCATTGCTTCATCGCTTGAAACATAAGTAAATTGCTCTGCACCAATTTTGATTAGCTTTGATGTCAGCTCTGCATCACTCTCTACATACTCGCCCTTCTTTCCGTGCTTGATTTGGTATAGAGGAGGTTGAGCAATATAAACGTGACCATGCTCAATCAATGGGCGCATGCAGCGATAGAAGAATGTCAAAAGAAGTGTGCGGATGTGAGCACCATCCACGTCAGCATCAGTCATGATAACAATCTTGTTATAACGAATCTTGCTTACATCAAAAACGATTTTCTCATTCTTTTGAGTATTCTTTGCGGTTGCTGTTGCATTTGGAGAATTTTCCTCTGACTCAACATCTGCATCGCTTGTATCATTTGTTGCGCCATCACCAATTGCACGATAATCACCAAAGCCACCGCCGATTGCAGAGATAAGACTCTTAATTTCGTTATTCTCAAGCATCTTTTCAATGCTTGCGCGCTCAACGTTAAGCACCTTACCACGCAGAGGAAGAATTGCCTGCTTTGTGCGATCGCGGCCCTTCTTTGCTGAACCACCTGCAGAGTCACCCTCCACGATAAATAGCTCACATTCCTCACGCTTCTTACTTGAGCATTCAGCTAGCTTTCCTAAGAAATGAATTCCTGAAGAATTATTTTCCTTTTTGATATTATCAATTGCTGCTGCAACTTTGATACGTGTATCGCGAGCTCTGATTGCCTTTTCAGCCAATGCCTTAGCAATTGTTGGATTTTCATCCAAATACTTCTTTAGCTCATCACCAGCTACCTGGCTTACAATCTTGCGGCAATCTGAGTTACCAAGCTTTGTCTTTGTCTGGCCCTCAAACTGAGGCTCTGGAACCTTAACACTGATTACGCATGTGATACCTTGTGTAAAATCTTCACTTGAAAATTCATACTTCTTATCACCAGCTTTTTTATCAAGTTTATTTGCATCAATATACTTTTTGATTTCACGAGAGAGTGCCATTCGCAAGCCAGCCAAATGAGTACCGCCCTCATGGGTATTGATATTATTTGCAAAGGTGTAAATAGACTCAGTATCCTTGCCTGCAATATACTGCAAAGCAACATCAACAGCCACCATTCCAACACCAGAAGAAGCCTTCTGCTCACCAGTCAAAGAAATAATTGGGCAAAGAGGATTCTTGCCGCTATTTACTGACTCAACAAAGCCAATGATACCATTCTTGTGATAATACTCCTCGTGTCTTCCATCACGCTCATCTGTAAAGCGAATTGTTACACCAGGATTTAAGAATGAAAGCTCCTTTAAGCGCTTAGAAAGAATTTCCCACTTAAAGCTGAAATACTCGCGTGCAGCACCCTCTTCCTCACCTTCCTTGAAGAAGATTTCATTATCAAGCTTAAATGAAATTGTTGTACCTGTGTCATTAGCATCACCAACAATCGCAAAAGGAGAAGTTACCTCACCACGGGAGAAAGCAATACGATGGATTTTACCTTCACGGCGTACCTCTACCTCCATCCACTCAGACAGAGCATTTACGCACTTAACACCTACACCGTGCAAACCACCAGAAACCTTATAACCACCATCGCCAAATTTACCACCAGCATGAAGCTGTGTCAAAACCACCTCAAGGGTTGGCTTCTTAACACCATTTGAAAGTTCCTTCATACCAACAGGGATACCACGACCATTATCCTTAACTGTGCAAGAGCCATCCTTACCCAAAATAATATCGATGTGAGTACAGAAGCCTGCCATTGCCTCGTCAATTGAGTTATCAACTGCCTCGTAAACGCAATGATGATAGCCACGCTCAAAGGTATCGCCGATATACATAGCAGGACGTTTGCGAACTGCCTCCAACCCCTCTAGGACACGAATCTGATCCGTACCATAATCTCCATTAGGCTTATCAATCTTTGATTCAATATCTGGGGCAGCAAGCGCTACCTTCTCATCGCTATTTGTCTCGTCCATTTTTTCTCCTAGTCGTAATTAGCGCAAATTTACGCAAAATTTTCAAAATAAAATCCGTGTAAGAAAAAGCCTTTCTCAAAGGTTTTTTTCACTTTTTATATAGTACCAAAATTACGCGTGCGCGTCAATATATAATATACGCGCGCGCGAGAAAAATCGTAAAAAAATAACACTTAACAATAACTAATGCGAGAACGAATAATGGCTTCGAGTGATACTTGCTTTTAATCGTTCTTTTCTCTATAATATTTAACAAATAAAACTTCTATTAACTCTATTATTGAACGAATTTTATGAATATAACTATCGCAATGGACTCCTTTAAGGGGAGCATGTCCTCTATTGAGGCTGGCAATGCTGTAAAAAATGGCATTTTTAACGCGTTAAACGGCTTAAATCACACTATTAACGTTCTTCCCGTAGCAGATGGTGGCGAAGGCACTATTGACGCCCTAACCTATGGAAAAAGCTTTGAAAAGCGCACTATCAATGTCACAGGGCCAACTGGCGAAAAAATTGATGCCTCTTATATTTTAACAGACGACAATATGGCGATTATTGAAATGGCAGAGGCTGCAGGTCTTCCACTTGTTTCTAAAGAACTACGTAATCCACTTAATACAACCACTTTCGGTGTGGGAGAGCTAATAAAAGACGCCATAAATAATGGATGTAAGCATTTTATTATCGGCATTGGAGGAAGTGCAACCAATGATTGCGGAATTGGAATGCTACAAGCTCTAGGCTATAAAATTACGGATAAAAATGGAAACGATGTCCCATTTGGAGCAAAAGGACTTGAGGTTGCTGCTTCCATTATTGACTCACCGATATCCTCTACCCTACTTTCTTGCGATTTTACAATTGCATGCGATGTAGATAATCCACTTACAGGAGAAAGGGGTTGTAGCCATGTCTTTTCCCCACAAAAAGGTGCAACTCCTGAAATGGTAAGACTTATGGATGGCTGGATGGATGCTTTTGCCTCCGTTGTTGAGCATTTCTGCAAAGAAAAAGATGCAAAATTCCCATTTAATCGCACAACTCCTGGCTCCGGTGCTGCCGGCGGAATTGGATTTGCTTTTCTTATGATGCTTCATGGCAAACTTATGTCAGGAGCACAAATAGTAATAAAAGAAACAAAGCTTGAAGAGCATATTCAAGCTTCCGACATGGTGATTGTTGGAGAAGGAAAGCTTGATGCACAAAGCACAATGGGCAAAATTCCAGTAACAATTGCTAAATTAGCACGTAAATATGGCAAAAAGGTAATTGCATATGCTGGATTAGTTGAAGATAAATCAGCAATAGAAAAAGCCAATATTTTTGATGGCGTATTTGAAATTGATCGTAAAGGAATGTCGCTAGATGAAGCAATGATTACAAA
Organism: Kiritimatiellia bacterium; assembly: GCA_017648065.1. Lineage (GTDB taxonomy): Bacteria > Verrucomicrobiota > Kiritimatiellia > RFP12 > UBA3636 > RGIG990. Next base: position 17,119 of record JAGCJJ010000025.1, read on the forward strand.
AAATTCTGTTTCTAATCTAACACAAACAGTAGAAAAAACATTTCCAATATAAAATATATGATGCATTTTACGAATATCATCCCTCCGTTTGACGATAAAGCCGAATTTTTCGCTGAAGACGCTCTTTCTCTTTCGCTTGCTGATAAAGATTGCTTTAACGAAACAGCTCTTGAACTTACGCTTGTTCCAGAAGGTAATCCTATACTCGATAAAGCTAAAATTTTAGGAGAAACCTTTCTAAAATACAAAAAAGAGCTCAAATCCAGAGGATTACGAGCTGGTATACTTATCCAAGCTACGTTAGGACATGGATGGGTACCTGATAGTCGCTCCTCCTTCCAAAAATTCATTAACTCAAACCTGGAAGAGAAATATATTCATTGCCCATTAGATAAAGACTTTCAAAAATATATTTATGATTCAATTCATCATTTAGCGCTATTAAAGCCTGATTTCTTTATGCTAGATGACGATTTTCGCCTATTTTCTGGGCTAAATGGTTGTTTTTGTCCATTACACATTGCACGCATAAATGAAGAATTAGGCACAAATTACTCTGTAGAAGAAATTATTGAAAAAACAAAGCAAGACAAAGAATTTTACGCAAAATTTGTCGATATAGAAACAACGACAATGAAAGAGCTTGCTAAAATAATCAGAAGAGCTATTGATGATGCAGACCCTTCTATTCCTTGTATGTACTGTACATGTGGAAATCCTGAAGATTTAAATGTTGCTGAAGATATTGCAAAAATTATTTCCGCAAAAGGTCAGGCTTGTACCATAAGAATCAATAATGGGCGATACATGCGCAACAATCCTGCTGATTTTGGAAATTGGTTGTACTTTACTTGCCATCAACGCTATGCTCTGTCTTCTGACACTGAAGTAATAACTGAGGCAGACACATTCCCACAAAACCGGTATGCTACAGATGTTGCATGTATGAATGCAAACATAACTCTTGCATTATTACATGGATTTGCAGGAGCAAAGCTTTGGATTACGCGTTTAAGCAATTTTGAGCCAAATTCAGGTAAAGCATACAGACAATGCCTCAAAGAAAATATTGGCTTATATAAATTTATTTATAATTCCCAACCTCGTTGGATTGGATTTAATTCACCAATGCGTAAACCTCAAGAGATATGCGTAACAGGCAAAGTAACTGCTTGGGGTAAAGAGGTATTTTCTCTAATGGGAATCCCTTTCCGCTACGAATATGCAGACAAAGGTCCAACTATGCTATCTGGCGATGATGTCGCATTCCTTAAAGATGAAGAAATTAAAGGAATACTCAGTGGGACCGTAATTCTTGATGGAGAAGCGGGCAAAGCACTTGCTGGGCGAGGTTTTGCTCACTTATTAGGCTACGAAAGTTTAATAAAGCCACCTAGAAGAATAGCAAAAGAAATCTTTTTTGATACTTCCGGAGTGATGCGTTCTATCGGTTGTTCTAACCGAATATTATGCTTTATCAATGTAGATCCTAAAGCTGAAATTTTATCTACATTACATATTAAAGACTGGGCTTTTGCTAAAGAGTCTATGGAATTTGGTCCAGGTACAGTACTTTACAAAAACACGCTTGGTGGCACTGTCATTACATTTTCTGCAACAATCGGAGAATATAGCGTAGATTCATTTTCTTTATTAAATGAATCGAGAAAACTTCAATTATGCAAGCTAATAGAGAAGCTAGGTTTTGCTACTATTCACTATGCTGGAGACGCAAGAATTATTTGTCAATATGGAGAAACAAAAGACAATAAGAAAATCATGTATTTTTGCAATACAACAAATGATTTATTACCATGCATCGAAGTAGCGTCAAAGGTATTTGATGAGAATAGCCAAATCTTTAGAATTTTGTCAGATGGCAAACCAACTCCTGTAAAAATAGAAAAAAGTGGCAGCCACTATTGCATTTGCGATGAGCTTAAACCACTAGAAACTGCTATATTTTTATTCTAAATTGTAATAACTGTAAAGACGGCAGTTAAAATAAATATGGCAGCTAAAAAGACGAAGTTTTGACAGGATTAACTATAATTTTGATTCAGATGCAGTGTGTGCGATGCACCAAATAAAATTAAATTTTATCCTAAATGATGGTTAGATATTTAGACGATTGTCATCTTTTAGGTATCGTACTTACATCCAACTGCTGTTTTTAGGATAATGAATTTGAATAAAAATAAAAAAGGCTGTTGCGTAACCTTTGAGTTTTACAACAGCCTTTTTTGTTAGGTTATGCGTTCTGATACGAACCGCTCATCTGCACTACCTTTGCAACCTGATTAACGTCCTTTGTTGACTTAGAATTCTTAATCAAGTCCATTAGCATTGCTTCATACTTCTCTCCATCAAGAGGTAGCTGAACTGTTACATCATTGAATGAAGAATAAAGCATACTTGTTCCTAGCTCAACAGAGTTGATACCTTCCTCAGCTGGTGCTAGTAGAGGTTTGCCATCTAGAACAGCTTCTACGAAGTTATTTAGGATACCAACATGCTGTGGGCCTGAGCTATGGCATGGAATATCAATATTCCAGTGCTCTGGAGTAGCAAAGCCATTTGGACATGTCTTAATGAACTCCTCTTGACCCACTAGGTTAGTTGTCCACTTAATTGTACCATCTTCGATAACAATCTTACCATACTCACCGCAAACCTCTAGACGGTTTGTTCCTGGAGTCTCACCTGTTGTAGTGATAAATACACCTGTTGCACCATTTGGATACTCAAGATATGCTGTAACTGTATCTTCTACTTCGATATTGTGGAAGTTACCAATCTTGCAGTATGCGCGAACGCTCTTTGGCATACCAAATAGCCACTGCATCAAGTCTAGCTGATGTGGGCACTGATTTAGTAGCACACCGCCACCCTCGCCTTTCCAAGTTGCACGCCAGCCACCATTATCATAGTAAGCCTGTGTACGGTACCAGTTTGTGATAATCCAGTTAATACGTGTTAGCTTACCAAGCTTACCGCTCTGAATGATTTCACGTAGCTTAATGTAGTGTGGATCTGTGCGCTGATTGAACATTGCAGAGAACACAACATCCTTATTTGTGTGAGCTGCAATTAGTCTCTCAGCATCTGCCTTATGTACTGAAATTGGCTTTTCAACGATTGTGTGTAGACCATTATTTAATGCATCAATACCAATTGTTGTGTGGAAATAGTGTGGTGTTGCAACAATAACTGCATCTACCTCACCAGAACGAATTAGCTCCTCGCTAGATGTAAAGCACTTATACTTATCCTTATAGCGCTCTAGTTTCTCTGGTACGATATCGCATACTGCTGTAACGCGTAGGCGAGCTACCTTACCAGCCTCAATATTTCTAATATGTTCAGAACCCATATTACCTAGGCCGATAACACCTAGACGGACCTCTGTCTTTGTACTCATTTTATCTCCTTTTTGTATTTGTAATTACTACATGAACAAAATTATTTAATTCTCTCTTCAAAAGGAATACTTACATTATATTCCTTTGCCAAAGCCTTCATCTCATTTGCCAGGATAGGATTTTTTGTTTTATCGTATTCTGCAAATAAATCAAACATTCGTGCTCGTGCCCATTCCTTTAGAATCGTTGCATCACCCGTTTTAACATCTGGACCTGTTAGAGGCATTGAAAATACCATATCATAGCTTTTACCATGAGATTTGCCATGCGCTTGGAAAATGATAGATTCTGTATTTTTCTTAACTCTACCAAAAACATATAGAGGAGAATCAAGATACAAGTGAGTTGTATTATGAGGAGCTATTTCTGCACCAGATTGAGAACTAAACACAAATGAAATATCTGTAAGTACAGGTCTAGCACTTGCAGAAAATACCTTCATTGATGTTGCGCGAGTAGCAAAACGATCCTTAACAATTGTTGCCGGACCACCTCTGTTCAAAAAGGAAAGCATTGAAAGCAAATAATCATTATTACCCTTCTGACCTGGAGCTACTGTAAACACAGAAGCACGACCTCCGTTTTTACTTGAGAATGCGCTAATGATTTCAGTATCGTGTGTTATTTTACCAGAGTTTGTAGAACCATCTGTAAATAAGATAACAATCAATGCACGATTTGGATCTGTCTTCAAATCTAAAATTTGCTCAACAGCACGATAAATATCTGTATTGCCTTGTGATTTTACATTATCAATAAAATCAATAGCCAATTTTTTTGAAGACTCGTCATTTGCATTCATCCAACCATTTTGCGAACAAAGGGCATTTTCTGCATTAAATGCCATAATGTTGAAGCGATCAGTTGGCTGCAATGCTTTAACTAAGTTCTTTAGATTTTCACGAACAATTCCAATTCGTATGCTGCCAATACTTTCTGAAGCATCTTGAACGAATAACACATCTCGTTTGATTACAGGCAAAGCAGTTTCGCTTGTGCGAGCAACATCAACACGGAAATAAATATTATCATCTGAAGCGGAATTTGGTCTGTAAATAGTTAATTGTGGAGCAAGAACATCCTCAATAGGTACTGGAGGAGGTTCTTCATCTTCAATTTGAATGATTCTATCTACACTAACATTTGTCATATCAACATTTGCAATTGCATCAGAACCAACAAGCTTTTGTGGTTTTGCAGCTTCTGTACCCTCAAAATATTCTGCGGCACCTGCGACACCTGTAGGTGTTGCAGATGGTGTAAATACAGGCATAGCCATATCTTCAATTGGTTTAATTGCTACAGGAGCTGTAGGAACAACAACATCAGGAGCATTTTCGAATCGTTCAATTTTAGGAACAACTATTCGAGTTATGTCTGAAACATCTATTTGCTCAACAGCTTTTCGATCAATCTCAACCACCTCTATTCTTGGCTGCCAAAGCTCTGGATTTGGATTAAAGTCAACCTCATCTAATTCAACAGTCTTAGCACCTAATCCTGGCAAGAAATTATTTGGTAAATTTTGTGCTTGGAATATAGATTCTGGAACAGGAACAGGCGTCTCTCTATAATCATTTGCATCACTTAGTTCTGTTGTTGCTTCTGCAATTTTTATATTTTGAGCTTCTGGTTGTTCAAATAGATTATCAATATTAACCTCAACTGGAGGTAATTGCTTTACATTAACATTTACATTATCAAACTTTGCACCATCAAAAAGTGATATTTTCAAATCACTTATAGTAGCAATGCCAAGGAAGTGCAAAATCAACGAAAGAATGATAGCAAAGGAGGCAATTGCTAACTGAATTGTTGTGCCAGAATCTTCTGCGGAATATTGTTTAGAATAGCGTTTTTCTTTCATAAACTACTTTGCCTCCGATAGATAACGCTTTGCTTCATTACTATTAGGATACAATCTAAGAAGATCCTCTTTTACCATAGCAGCATCTACTTTTCTGCCATCCTCATTCAGCAAAATAATAACATCATCCATACTTGGAGGAACTAATGTATCATGTGAGAACAATAAAGAATCCTCCATCAATAGACGAATA
>JAGCJJ010000026.1 GCA_017648065.1 Kiritimatiellia bacterium
CCTGTTCTACCTGCCTCAACATCGGCTGTAATCCATTGCTGTAGAAAATGGCCTTGGTTTTCATTGTTTGATTCCTGAGATTTATTTGCTAATTCGTTTATATCCATAGGTGAAACTCTTTCCTTAAAAAAACACTTGAAAATTTTATCATTCTTGGCTCTTTCATTCAAGAGTAAGAATGCTTAATTGTGGATTTTTTATAAAAAATATTTACTCGAATATATTGTTTTGTGTTTAAATTCATAAATTTAGCAATATGATTTTAGAATATGGTTTATGTTGCCAATCACAGAGATGTTAATAAAATTTGATTTTTATATGCGATGTAGTTGAAAAATTATTTAATATTTAGCTTAAAGGAACTAAGAGAGAAATTTGACTCATTTACTAGATTTACAGCAGGAGAGCTATTTTATGTATGATAATGCAGGTGTGGATGCGTTTCTTGATTATTTTGCTTTTGAACTATGATAGTGAAATGCGATAAATTTTGTGATAAAATCAAATATTGAAATATCAATGTGTATCCTTTAGTAAACAGCTTTATTTGAGTGAAACATGTCGAATATAATAAAATATTGCATTTTTACAACGATTTATAATGTAGGCTTCACGTTTTCCACGGGAGCTGTTATGCAAACCTTTTTGATTCAGGTAGGTTTTTCCGCAGAACAGGTTTACATTCTAAATTCGGTGATGCAGATTATGCAGGTAGTCATGATGCTCGTTTTAACCTTTTTATCAGGTAAAATAAAACGAGTAAAAATGGTTACTAGTTTATCTCATTTATCATTAAGTTTATTGACTGGTGTATTTTTACTGGGTGCAATAAACCCAGAATTGATAAAAAATGGTTATGTTATTGCTGTATTTATTGTTTCTGCCATATCGTATGTAGGTGTAGGTCTGTCTACTATTCTTTCGTATTGCTTGCCATATTATACGATTGATATGAAGGATTATGGTAAAATGACAGGAATCAGCACGGCAATTGCTGGAGGTGTATCCTTTTTGACGTCACTCGTTTATTCTCTTCTTTTATCAAAATTCTCGTATATGAAAACGACTGCGACATTTTTCGTTATTGCGATAGTATGCTTTATTCTAACGAGTATCGTATGTGCATCTCTGCGAGAAAAAACTATTGAGATGAATAAAGAAAATCAAGGGAATAACGATGTTGTTGCAGTCTTTAGGAATAAGAATACATATCTATTATTAATCCCGAATTTTACACGCGGATTATCAGTAGGTATATTAAATGTAATTGCTGCAATCGCTATTTCTAAGAGTATATTAAATGAAACAACCTCATCATATTTGAATGTAATTTTACAAATTGCTGCATTCGCCGGTAATATATTTTTTGCTTTTGCATATAAAAAATATTCCTCAAAGAATTTACTTTTACTTGCTACACTCGGCGTCTGCATAAGCTTTCCTTTCTCGCTTGAGCTTGGAGTTGTTGGCTTCTTTTGCTGCTTTACGATTGCTTCGTTTTTCCGATTTGTTTTTGATACTGCGATCCCGGTTATTATTACAGAAATTATTCCTCAGGAACAAATCGCTCCTTATACGTCTATCCGTATGCTCATATTTACAGGAGCTCAAGCTGTTGCAACCTTGCTTATAACACCGCTTGAAGCATCAATTGGTTATACAGGTGTTTTGGTTTTCGCAACGGTGATGCTTTTTATTTGTGGAATAATGTATTATGCTGTTGCAAAGTGTGTAAAAAATCAATTAGCAAACCCAATTAATTAAAGGGGTAAAACAAATGAAACGACAACCAAAATTTATAATTCAAATGGACCCTTATATGGGAGAGCTTGCTAATATTCCAGAGGATAAGCTTATTGAATGGCTTTTTTACTGCATTGATAAGAAAGGCGTAAAGGCAAATGCTTTCTTTTGGGAAACACATTGCTTCATAGAGCAGGAGTGCCCTTATAATAATCTAGGAATATATAAAAAATTTCAAGAGAAGGGCATAAATATAATGCAACGCATTATTGATGAGTGCCACAAGCGAGGAATTAAGGCATATTACAATCACCGTTTTTCAGAGGTGGATTTGGGTGCTGGCAGAAACGAAATTAAGCAGAAGCACAAGGATTGGATTATTAAAACATGGTGGCAGGAAGGATTATGGAATTTAGCATCACCGGAGCTTCAGGAGTTTAAGCTTAATTACATATCAAAAGTTATGACAGAATATTCCTTTGACGGAATATGTATAGACTTTTTAAGACATCTTCCTTGTCTTCCTGTAGGTAAGCAATGGGATCACAGGGAATGTGCAACTGAGTTTATGAGTAAGCTCAAGGAAAATATGAATCAGCTAAATCGTGAGGTTGAAGTTGGTGCAAAGCTTCCAGAGAATGGAGAAGCTTGTAGGGTAGATGGCTTTGATGTTGAAGTATGGGCTAAAAATAATCTTGTAGATTTTGTTATTGGAGGCTCAAGAACAATAAACCCAGATATTGATTGGTATAAGAAAGTTACAGAAGGAACAGAAACATTAGTCTATACTTGTTGGGATCCATATCATGTGGCAGATGCATATCATGATCAGACAAAAGATTTCTATCGTGGAATGTTATCAAATTGGTCTGGCAAGGGTGTTGATGGAATTGTTGCATTTAACTTTGCACCAGCTCCACGCGATGAATTGGCCAAATTGCTTCCTCCTGAGGAAATTTTGAATTGTCTTGGTCGTGATTATTCTGATTTTTATAAATTCTTAATTGAGGAAAATTCGGGAGATGAAGATTTAAAATATGTTGCAGACCGAAAAGGGGGCTATCCGTTTCTGACAGGTGCTGGAGGAAATAATGTTTTTGCGCCACTTCCTGCTCCTATCCCAAATGATGAAACACCGCTTGATGTAAAAATTGATGTGTGCGGAGATTTTAAAGATAGAAATGCAGAAATACGATTTGTTATAACAAATGCTAAATCCTCTTGTGATAAATTTAAAATCTTTTTTAATGGTTTTGAAATACAAAATTATTCAGAGGATTATTCCTATACAGATAATCAGATTTTCTGGCCAGCTCCGCAACCTGAGATGTTTACGGCTAACAGTTTAAACAAAAATCCTGCACCTATATTAGAAATTAAAGGAGCAGTAGACGGAAGTCTTATTAAGAATGGAGTAAACACGCTTTCAATTGCTGTTATTGACAGAATAAATTATATCCTTGATTCAAACAGCATAAAAGTTGAACGTGCTGAAATCATTGTTAAAGCTAAAAATAATAAATAAGCATTGTTGCTAAAAGAGCGAGTTTTTGGGAACTACAAAAACACATATCCGTTCTACATTAACATGTATGACAGATAAGACAAGAGATACTAGACGACAGGAGGCGAACTCATAAGTGTCGTTATGAAAAAAATATGCAAGGCGTAAGCACCTTGCATATTTTTTTAGTGAATTTATAGTCAATCGCGTCAAAAACTTTGGACTTTAATCTTTCGTTTTTGAGATTTGCTATAGCATTAAGTAGTAATGCTACTTTACTATAAATAATGTTCCTGCAGCAATACCTTCGTAGCAGCCGATGTCAACACGTGAACCGATTAAGCGGTCTCTTTTACCTGAAAGATCATATAATGCCATGCCTTCATAATTTACGCCCTTGTCACTGAGAATTCCTCCTGTGCGTGGACAATAATTTCCTGCTGCGTAATCGGTAAAGAACATTTCTGGTGTTCCAATAATTGTTGTAGCTGGAATTGTATCTTCTTCACCAATTTCGTAATCGATAGCACCATTCTTAAAGTTTGCAGGAGTGCCTCTAACCTTTGCTACACCACCTTCTTGAGTGACTGTGATTGCAGAAATTAGATTGTTTTCAACTGTTGCAGCTCCAGAGATACGCAATGCAGACCATACTGTACAAGTATCGTTTGTTTTTGAAAGAATGTTGTTCACAATAGTGTTGTTACGGAATACTGCCGTATTATTAACAATAATCAATTCTACTGATGCATATTGGTTATTATTCTCAAATAAGCAATTTTCTACCTTAGCTGAATTATTCACTCGCAATACACCTGCACGAATTCCATCCCACCATACAGAACCTGCAGAGGAAGTATTTTTACGGAAGATTGTGTGAGTTACTATTCCTGCATCTAAAGCACCTCCGCCTGCCTGTCCATTATCACGAGTATAACCAGCTTCAACAACGCAATTAGAAATCATTCCTCCATTTTCACTAATGTAGAAATTTCCTCCAATGTAATAAGATTGACCATTTTTCATTGTCAAACTTGAAACAGATGCATCTGAATTGCCAAGAATAAATACGCGACAATCCGTAGCATAATAGCTTGCTTCTGTTTTATTAGAAACAACTACATCGCAAGGGTTGCCTGTTACACCTACAATGGAAATAGCATTTGTCAGATGTATAGTTTCAGCAACTACATACAAACCCTCAGAAAGATATATTGTTCCTGGATTGCTTCCTCCCATAAATGGGTTCAGACTTTCCATCGCAGCCTTAAGTGTCTTCTTAGGAGAATCACTTGTAATAGCTCGATTTGCATCATTTCCATCTGGTGAAACATATTGAACGAATACGTTATTTACAAGATTGTAAATTGTCATGCTTTGTGATGATGATGAAGAAACAAAGCTTCCAGAAACAGTCATCACAACAGTAGAATCTTGATCTATTTCTTCAGAATATTTTGCCTCAACAGGAATATCAACATATAGAGCATCTGTTGGGAAAACAACCTCCATTGATTCAGGCAATGTAGTTGAAGCCATTCCATCACCAGAGAAGCTACAAATAAATGAGAATTCTGATAATTCTGCTCCTATTGCCTCACGATGAATTCTGAATAAACCAGGAGTTAGATTTTCCTCATCCACATTAGCTAGTACCTCAATAGAGAAGGCACCAAAATAGAATGGTTTTGAGATTTTCTCTACAGAGTTTTCGCCAGATATAACCTGTACTCTTGCTGTATATGTTCCTGAAGCAATACCGCCACTTACTATTGCTGTATAAATAAGAGGGTTCTCTACATCTGCTGTCATCTCAAAAACTTGCCCAGCAACAATACAATTTACTACATCTGGTGTTACAGCAGAAACTTCAGCAGTAATTGTTATGCTTCCATTACTGCTACTTGAGATGCTAGGAGTAGCAATCACAGGCAATCCTGTATTTAAGTCAACTACATCTTGCACCTCAACAAAGGTTGAAGCATTAGCTATAGAATCGTATTCAGCTTTTACCCAATCTACTGATGCTATTCCATTATAAACACGAAGCTCATCCATACTTCCTGAGAAGCTATCTGATGATTTTGCAGAATATGAACCAAAAGCCCAATATGTTTGAGCTAAATCAGAAAGATATTTTGCATCTGTCTTTTCATATTCTTGAACACCATTTAAATATGACTTTAAATGTGTGTTCTCATATGTAAATGCAATGTGCCCCCAGGTATTACTTGTAAGCTTACATTTTCCGTCTTCACCTTGATGAGTAGAGCTTACTGCTACAGAAAAATATGTTTTTTCATCTATAGCCAAAAAGCCAGCATCACTCCATGCGTTTTTGTTAGCGGCAAGAACACCAGCTCCACTTTGTGTTTTCTTAAACCATCCAGAAATAGAAAGCTTGGAAATAGAATTTAGAGCCCCTGATAATACTGGATTAGAGAATTGTAGGCCAATAGTACTTGTGGCAGCCTTTGTCATTACACCACCAGCAATTCCATCTGCTTCAGCACCAACAACACCATTCTCTACAATTGCTGCTGCATTTCCTGTTGCATCATAAATAGATTCTCCGCCATGGAAAACTGCTGCGTATTCAATCCAAACATCCTTTGGATCAATATTAGGCAGAGCCTCTGCATTCATTACTCCATAATAGAGATAGAATTTTGTTTCCTGACCAGACAACTCAGGAATTCTTACCCAAATATATGATTCGCCATTACTATTCCAGCTTTCAATTTCATGATACAAAACGAGATTATCCTGCTGAGCAAAGACGACATCAGAGCCATCAATAAAGCAATCCTCATATTTAAAGCCAGGAATTGCTTCCTCTGATAGCTTAACAAGAACTGGGAAATTCTTTAATACTGATTCACCTGTATAGCCAGGCACTTTAATTTCTATTCTCTTAATAAATTTTGAAGGCTCCACAATAGGTGCTGTTTTAAATGATGAAACTAATGTTTCAATCTGATATGTTTCGTTTTTTGCAGTAAGCTTATAGTAATAAGTTGTACCTGGATTTAGATTTTGTAGTCTTGCAACATAAGCACCTGCTTGTGCGGCTGATTCTACAACCTCTGTTGTAGGGCTTGAAAACTCTGGGTTTGTATCATAAACGACTGCAACTTCAGCTGTTTTTGTTTCATATAACTTAATAGCATATTCAATTGAGCATTCTGATCCAACAACATCTGATTTTGGTGTCCCTTGGAAAGAAATATTATTAGTTTGGTCTAGGTCAATTGCTAGTAAATCAATTTGTTGTTTAGTTAAAACATCATCATAAATGCGTAAATCTCCGATGTAACCACCATATTTCTTTTCCCCTGTTTGGGTACCTCCATAATGAGAACCAAACTGTAATACATTAAGAAGTTGGCTATTGTGCCAAGCAGTAAATTCTGTTGTAGAAGCAGCGATTTCTCCATCAATATAAACGGTCATACCTGTTTCTTCTACTAGTAGTACAAACATAAAATATTCAGTATCACCATTAGGAACAGAGACATTGATGAATTGAGTAGATGTGGTACCTGCTGAACCAAATGCAACAACTAAAGTTCCTTCTGATGCTCCTCTACGGATAATGACATCTCCAGAACCAGTTCTAAAGTTAAAGGTAATACCTGTAGAATTTGAACCTAAGGTCATTAGCATAGAAAGTGTCAAGCCTGTCTTTGTTGGAACGGATACTGGATTTGAAGAGCTGATGTATGGAGTAAACTTAGATGTATCTAAAGCGTATTTTCCTGTATACTCTTCCACATAAGAGGTAGAGCCTTCATTTTTAAATATTGGGCTTAGTGAACCTTTATTAGCTGCATTAAGCTCAGAGTAGTTTGGTTTAGTATCAAAATCCCAGGATAATACAGGCACCAACCCTGTAGCATCAGCCTCTGCTGCATAAATTTCATTCATACCAATACAAAAAGCAACAATTACACTACTAATTGATGCTATAATATGTTTTATTTGCATAATTTTTACCTTGTTAGATTATTTTAAATGAAAATATTGTGTACGAAATATCCCTTATATATAGTGTGATAAAAGATAACATAATTGATTATTTAGTGTCAACAAACGTTTGACACGAATTGGTGCGAAACATTTGGTGGTAATGGTTGATAGGCTCAAATATGGGTGTAATGTATGCATGTATAATGCAATCACTATAATCTCTATATTTCGAGAATATCTTTGATATCATCCCATGTTAGCTTGCTCATAGTAGATTCGTCAGATTCTACCGTTGCACCAATTATTGCACGCTTACGATTTTGCATCTCAAGTACTTTTTCTTCTACTGTGCCGGCTGTGATAAGCTTCATGTTGTAGACAGTATTCTTTTGGCCAATACGATGTGCACGGTCAGTTGCTTGATCCTCAACAGCAGGGTTCCACCATGGGTCAAAATGTATTACTGTGTCAGCACCTGTCAGATTTAAGCCCGTGCCACCGGCCTTAAGGCTGATAAGGAAGATTGGAATTGATGTATCAAAATTAAATCGCATTACGCTTTCCATACGATCCTTGCTGCTGCCATCCAAATAACAATATTTGATGTTGCGAGCCTCTAACTCGGAACGAATTATGTGAAGCATCTTAACAAATTGACTGAAAACAAGAATGCGATGTCCGTCTGATGTAGCTTGCTCAAAGAATTCAAAGAATTGCTCTAGCTTTGCTGATGGCTCTGCAGAATCAGGCAGTGGATTGGAGTCTCCCAACAGAGAAAGATGACAACAAATCTGACGCAATCTTAAAAGGATGGAGAGAATTTCCATACGACTTTTCTCAAAGCCCTTTTCCTTAACCATTGATGTAATCTCTGTTCTGTATTTAGCAAGATATTGGTCATATACATGCTGTTGGTCTGCAGAGAGTTTGCACCAAGATAGCTTTTCAAGCTTAGGAGGAAGGTCTTTTGCCACCTCCGTCTTTTTACGGCGCAATAGGAACGGATGCAGCTTACGCTTTAGCTTTTGCTTTGCTGCCTCAGCTACTAGGCTCTCAGGTGGCATGCTGATTGGAAGCTCATAGTTTTGCTTAAAGGTGTCATAGCTTCCAAGATATGTTGGAAGTAGGAAATCCATAATTGACCATAGGTCAGCAACGCTATTTTCCATTGGAGTACCAGTGATGACAAAACGTATATTTGAACGGAGTTGCTTTACCGCAGTTGCATTTTGCGTAGTGCGATTTTTAATGTTTTGTGCTTCGTCCAATATTACTGCTGCAAATTCGTATTGCGCATATTCCTCAATATCACGGCGGATTAGCGCATAGGATGTAACTACAATATTAGCCTCAGGGATGCGCTTAAAGAGGGTAGCACGGTTTGCACCAGAAATTAAAAGAGTCTTCAAATGAGGGACAAATTTTGCGGCCTCGTGCATCCAGTTTTCAACAAGGCTGGTTGGGCAAACTACAATCACAGGCTTATTACGATCCTCAGGATTTGCACGTTCAAGCGAAATCCATGAGAGGGTTTGCAATGTTTTACCAAGACCCATTTCATCAGCCAAAATTCCACCAAGATTATTTTGCTCAAGAAAGCGCAACCAAGCAACACCATTCTTTTGGTAAGGACGCAAGGTGGAGTTGAGTGGCTCATCTAGGTCAACTTCTGTGATTGTGCGTGCATGCTCTGTTGCGTTAGCAAGCTCAAGCCAGCGTGGTGATGTTTCGCTAGAAAAATCAGATCCGTCCAATGCTTCAATAGATGATTTCAGATATGATGCATAGACCTCACGTACACGGAATGAGCCAGGCTTTTTACCAGCCCCTTCAGAGCAATCGTAAAATACATCGCGCATTGTATTGATTGCATTGATATCAACAAAGATTATCTTATCGTTTGTTTTGATATATGCATCGCCCTTTGTGATTGCGCGCTGGACATCGGAATGCGGAACAATCTTGTCTGGAAGTGTGTAAAATGTGTAGGATACATCAAAGTAACCCGGTACTTCTGCTTTGTCAATGTTAACTACAGGGATTACACAATCCTGAGAATCTACAAAAGCGTCCAGTTTGTCATCAAGTATTACGTGCCAACCTTTTCTACGTAAGGATGGCATTGTAGTGCCAATAAAGTTAAGAACATAGTGCTCGCCAACTATTGGACTGATTGAAGAGCCTGTTTCTCCTGTGATGCCATATTGCTTTAGCAAGGCAATAGCAGAGCGCTCTACAGGAAGATTACGAGTATGGAATGTCAGCGGGTCATTATCATCAGGGATGGAGATTGTCGTTGCATTTGCTGCAGCTGCTGCAGGAACACTTTGCTGCTTTGCACCTGCTCCATAATTTGCGTAGAGCGTCATGCGAATTGATGCAGGTGATCCATAAACTTTGAGCGACATTTTTGGGATAGCAGGGCGCTCAATAATTTGCTCTACAGGAAATTCTAATTCTACAGGCAGCATTCGCTTAATGTTGGCAAGTTCCAACTTTAGGAAGCGAATTGTTTCTGTTCGAGGGATTGCAACAGTTTCGTGATATACCTGATGATATGGACCTGGCAAAACCTGAGAAATTGGCCAAAGTCGTCCTTTAAGAAATGCCCATCCAGAATTGTTAAATACAACATAGTCAGGAATATCGCCTTCTGCTGTATTTGGTATATCGGTGTTAAGGAACATCAATAGCTCTCCAGTTTCTCTATCTAAATCCAAAGTGAGCTTAGATTCTACTTTAGTAGATTCTATGGTTATTGGATTTCCACCAGAAAGATAGAGAGGGCGACCCATTGCGCCGACTTGTTCAATAAGATAAATAAAGTCGCGCTTTGTAAGTTTTATTGGGTTTGTAAGTTTTCCTTCGCAGATGTCTTCCAGGGAATCAAGTAATTGACTGTTTTCTTTTGATAGGGATATCGGAATTTTGCGCTCTGCGAGATATGCGATAGAGATATTGTTTCCGCCACCAGGAATATTTGCGAGGCATTCAACGGAAATTTCTCCGTCTAGGAATTGCTTATGCCAGTCATGTGGTAAGCGGATGCGTAGGTCAGCAGTTTGTCCTTTTGGGGAGCGCTGGATAAGCTGCTGCTTTTCTTGTGCGAGGGCAAAGCGATTTGCGTGCTGGCGCTCTTGCTCTTTTTCAGCGAGGCGTTCAAGAGCAATAGTTTTACGGACTAGTGCTATTGCTAATGCGATTACGTGTGGGCAAATCTTACCCTCGTCACGATTTTTTAGGCATGGGCAAAATGATTCCATAAGGCCACTTGATGTGATTTGGAAGCCTGTGTTTATTGGTCTGCCACCATGCATTATGGTGCCAGTTGCACGGATTCCATCATATTCAGCCTTTATTACTTTAGCAGCAAGATAATAGTTCTTTTCTGCTTCGTAATAGACGTCTGGGCCGCCCCAGGAAATCATTTTTTCTTTTGTATAAAGGAATTTTGCCACAGCTAAAAAATTGTTTTAACGAATTTATTACACTTAAAGTGCTTTGATTATTTTATGATAAAACGATGGAAAGATTATGTGATTAAAATCTTTCCATCGTTTTTATCGAAGGCAATATCGTATTAGCCTAGTAGGACATTGCGCATTGCTTGCTCAGTGTCTGCAGCAAGAATCTTCTCGCAACCCTGAGCATCAAGTGTCTTACCAATATGAGAAATCATACGTAGGTGAGGTGTATTTGCGTCCTCTGGAGAAAGAGTTAAAATTACGATCTTTACAGTGCTATTGTCGACTGTATTGTATTCCTTAACACCATCGTGTACAAGTGCAGCAATACCAACTAGGTTATCAACTGAGTTGATACGAGCATGTGGAATTGCAATGCCATTCTCCAAACCTGTAGACATAACTTCTTCACGATCTAGAACAGCTTTTACTGTTTCTTCAAAATTGCTAATTAAGCCTTTCTCGTAAAGAATATGGCAAAGCTTGCGAATGATTTCGTGCTTAGTATCAGACTCAATGTGTGGGCACATAACAAATGAATTGATGTACTTTGTTAGCTCATTATCTGTTGAGTCTGGAGCCTCTGCATCATTAACCATGCGAGAGATATTCTCTGTTGTGATTGGCTTCTTAAGTGCATTTGCAAGAATTGCAAGATCTGCAGTAACTTCAAGTACAGCTGTAGCAACAAAGTTGCGTTCTGCAGGGGTGCATTCAAACATAATTTTGTTTTCTGCACGGTGGATGCCGATTTCCATATCGTCCTTGCGTACCTGCCAGATACTATCCTTAATGCTTAGTGTGTGTGTAAAGAAGCCTTCACGGCGGAATTCAACGATTAGCTTTTCGCACATCATTTTTGCAGCTTCAGCAGTAGGTAGCTCAAAGTCTAGGCCACGAGACTTGTCCTTCTCATCTGTTGGCTTACGAAGACCAGAAGCATCAGAAGAGAAAAGTTTGATAAGCAGAGTAGGTGCAGCGATTGTTGTTACAAGAGTCATAAGGATACCTACACCAAAGATTTCCTTAGTTAGGTGACCACCAGCAAGACCGATACCAGCAACGATAAGGGCAACCTCGCCACGAGGAATCATACCAGCACCAATGCGCATACCGCCACGGAAATTGAAGCCACAAGCCATTGCAGGGAAGCAGCAACCAAATAACTTAGCAAGTACAGCTAGCACTGTATAGATACCACCGAAAATTAGAACTTGCTTTGTTACAAGTGCATGCAAGTCTACCATCATACCCATTACACAGAAGAATATAGGTACTAGGAATGTGTATACAGCGTGTAGATTTTCGTGAATAACATAGCGAATATCGGTTTTGCTTAAAGCAAGACCCATAACATAAGCACCGATAATCATTGCAAGACCCATAGTCTCGAAGAAACCAGATAGGATTAGAGCCAGACCAAGAGCCATTGTTGCAATAGAAATTGGGCTCTTAAAGAATTTAAGAATTGCACTGATTTTGTGTGCAGCAATAATACCGATGATTGTGGAGATTAACCATACACCAAATGCCTTTATTGCAATAATACCGATGTTTGCCCAATCAATATCTGATGATCCAGCGGTATTCCCCTTGCTTCCGATAACACCAAGACCGATAGCAAGAATGATAATGCCAAGAACGTCGTCAATCACAGCACCTGCCATAATAGTAACGCCCTCCTCAGAGTCAATCTTCTTACGCTCTGAAAGGATACGTGCTGTGATACCTACAGATGTAGCAGTTGACATAATACCAAGGAATAGAGGAGCAGGATCCAAGAAGCTTAGACCAGGTTGTGCAAGACCAATTTTAGGTAGTAAGAATACAGCAAGAACATCACCAAAAATGAAAGATGCAGCCACACCACCGATACCTACAAGAGAGCCAGCGAATGAATAACGCATGAACATCTTTAAATCTGTTTCTACACCAGCTAGGAATAGTAACACGATAGAAGCGATTGTGCAGATACCATATAATTCTGGGGAAATTGCAAAGTTTGCTGCCCATTCAGGGAACAGACCATAATGGAAATGATGACCTAGAGGAATTTTGCCTAAAGCGAAAGGACCGATAACGATACCAGCACCAAGCTCACCAAGCACGCTTGGAAGTTTAATCTTTTCTGCTAGCATACCGCCAAGACGTGCAGCAAAAAGGATGATACCGATTTGGATAGCTAGAACCATCATCTTGTGGGTCATATCATGATCATGATCTTTTGCATACTTAGATGTTTCGGCATGATGCCCGTTTGCCTCGTCAGCGTGAGTATCACTAACTTGGACTGTTTCAGCAGCTTGGTTTACTACCTCTTCCTGAACGATTGGTGTTGCAGAGGCTGTTTCAGTTGCTGATGTAGCAATATCATTTGCAAAAGCAAGTGCTGTTGTAGCAAATACAATAGCAAAGAATGCTTGGATTTTTGATATTTTAGACATAATTTTATCCTTGTAATGTTGTATTATTTTAAAAGCATCAAAATTGAGTAAATTACTATACCTATTTATATATAGAAAATTAACCGAAAATTTTGCGCTTTTTTTGAGTAAAAAGCAAGCAAAATGTTAGAGTAATCTAAATTTTTTGAAAAATTGCAATTTTTCGTATCTGTTTCACATGATTACTCGTTATGTAAACAATTTTTGCTTTTTTACTACATTGTGTTCATTGCATCAATATCTATTGCAATAGTAACACCATTTGGCGGAGGTAATGTCTTTTGTGCTTCCTTTAAATATGCCAACACAAGATTTGTTTTGTTTGTGAAGATTGATATTTGATGACGCCAATACTTC
>JAGCJJ010000027.1 GCA_017648065.1 Kiritimatiellia bacterium
AAGACCTGTTTTTGCTATGAAAGATGAGATACCAGAACCATTAAAGCAATTTGATGGAATAAATGGTACTTTTTCTGGCCAAATAAATTCTCCTGTTAGAGAAGTACAATTTTGGAATGTATTGTAGCCCATATTTGTTAATGAATTTGGAATATTAATTGAGGAAAGTGCTGTACAATTTTCAAAAACAGAACCTTCTCCATTGTTATAATTACCAAAAGTAACAATTCCTTCAGTAAGAACGACATTTGTTAATGCTGTGCATCCTGTAAAGGCAGTACGTTCAAGAGCTGTACAATTAGAGCCTTCTTGGATTGTGAATGATGTGATTTTGGATCCAGCAAAGTCTTTAATTCTTACTGGTCCAGCATTCTTGGGCCAAACAATATCACCATAAACCTGTGTTTGGTAAAAGCTGTTCCATGTTGTTGTTGTAAGTGATTCAGGGAGTTTTAGCTCAAAGCATAGAGAATAGCACTGGTTAAATGCACCACCTCCCATTGAACGAAGCTCTGCTGGAAGTTGACCGATAGTTTTAAGGTTTGTACAATTATTAAATGCCTGCTGACCAATAAATTTAATTGTATCAGGAAGAAACACTGTTTCAATGTTTTTGTTTCCATTAAAGCACTGTGCAGCAATTGCCTGAATTGTTTTAGGTGTTCCATCTGCTAGCTCAATAGGCTCTGTTAGGTCGAAAAATTTATCTGTTACTTCAGTGCAATTTCGTAGTTGGATTTGATTTGCAACAATGCCATTACCCCATGTACCTTGTGTTGTTTGAGCATTCAATGTAGTGCCCGCAGGAGTTGGGCCAGTACCATCTGCGACAATAACATTAGCACCATCGTAAATCCACTTTGCATAAGTAGGAATAGCCAATGAAATAAGTAATGCTGTTATTAAAGTTTGTTTTGTTTTCATATACACCATTAAAATTTGTTAGTTGTTCTCTTAAATAATCATATATTATAGACAATCATTAATATTTGTCAAATCCAAACACCTGTACACGAATATACGTACATGGATATGTATTTTCAAGGACACGAATACGCACGAATTTGCACGAATAATTTAGGTGTCTGTTGGGATTTGAAACTTTTGGATTGGGGTTCTAAGTACACTAAAATATTCTAATTCCAATAACCCATAACCCCATTCGTACGTACACGGATGTGCTGGTTTACAAAGACACGAATATACGTACATGGATATGTATTTTTCAAGGACACGAATACGCACGAATTTGCACTAATAATTTAGGTATCTGTTGGGATTTGAAACTTTTGGATTTGGGTTCTAAGTATACTAAAATATCCTAATCTCAATAACCCATAACCCCATTCGTACGTACACGGATGTGCTAGTTTTCAAGAACATGAATACGCGTACATGGATAAGTATTTTTCAAGGACACGAATACGCACGAATTTGCACGAATGATTTAGGTGTCTGTTGGAATTTTGGACATTAGGATTTGGGTTCTAAGTACACTAAAATATTCTAATCCACATAACCCATATATCCTAATTCGTGTATTCCCATTCGTGCAAAATCGTGAATATTCGTGTCCCTTTCCATTTAAAAACACCATCCATTCATTCCTTATTCGTGTTACACGAACACATCTAAATTTATTATTGTATTATTTAATAAAGTAATTTTTATTATAAAATTTTAATAAATTATAATAATACTTGTATCAGATTTTATTTTTTGATAAATTATATTCGTGTATAGGAGATGAATTGTTATGGATACAGATTGTGACTTATTATATAAAGAAGAAGTAAACAAAATAGTTTGTTGTGCATTTGAAGTATCAAATATTCTCGGACCAGAATTAGCTGAAAAGCTATATGAGCGAGCTTTATGTCAAGAATTTAGATATAGAGAATACCATTTTGATCAACAAAAAAAATTTAATGTTATTTACAAAAACATTATCATTGGTGAATACATTCCTGATTTAATTGTTTTCGATAAAATTATTATAGAAATAAAATCTATTAATAAACTTACTCAAGTTGAATGTGCTCAAATCCTTAATTACTTACGAATAACTGGATATAAAGTTGGCTTAATTTTAAATTTCAAACATCGCAAACTTGAATGGAAACGATTTGTGTTATAGCACCATATACACGAATATACATACACGGATGTGCTGGTTTTCAAGAACATGAATACGCGTACATGGATATGTATTTTTCAAGGACACGAATACGCACGAATTTGCACTAATAATTTAGGTATCTGTTGGGATTTTGGACTTTAGGATTTGGGTTCTAAGTACACTAAAATATTCTAATCCACATAACCCATATATCCTCATTCGTGTATTCCCATTCGTGCAAATTTGTGCGTATTCGTGTCCCTTTACTTAAATATCCTCATTCGTGTACGCTTATTGGTGTTATGGATTTGTCTGTAAATTGTTGATTTTCAATAAAACAAATGTAGACTTTTTTTTCGATTATTTGTAAAATATAGTACAGAAATAGAGGCTATTAGGTTATTACAATAATACATATTTTTTACAAACAATGAAACAGGACGAAAATGCTAAAATTCAACAACTTTCCGCACATGTTGCAAATAAAATAGCAGCAGGTGAGGTCGTGGAGCGTCCTGCTTCTGTTGTAAAAGAGTTATTGGAAAATTGTGTTGATGCTGGGGCTACAAAAATTGATATAGATATTTCTGCTGGTGGTCGTAAGCTTATCTCAATTACAGATAATGGTTGTGGAATGAGCCGCCGCGATGCTTTAATGGCTCCAGAACGCCAGGCTACAAGTAAAATTCGTGAAGTGGATGATATTGAGCATATCACAACACTTGGTTTCCGAGGAGAAGCCCTTGCATCTATTGCTTCTGTATCACGATTCACAATTAAGACACGACGAGAACAGGATAATGCAGGAACATTGCTAGAAATACAAGGCGGTAAACTGCTTAATGTTTCTGACTGTGGTGTTCCTGCAGGTACTTGCATTGAGGTTCGAGATTTATTCTTTAATGTCCCTGCTCGTCTCAGTTTCTTACGCAGTTTCCAAACCGAGCAAGCACATATTCGTAATATAGTTTTAGTTCATGCTATCGCATATCCAAAAATCATGTTTACACTCAAGTGCGATGGTGATGAAATTTATCGCTTACCAGCAGCAGACAATCTTTATAATAGATTATATGAGCTTGTGGGCGAAGAAGAAATGTCACGCCTAATTCCTTTTGATGGTGTGCATAAAAATATTCGCGTTTATGGTTATGCTGGTATTCCTAATTGGACTCGCTCTGATAGAGGTGGTCAATTTATCTTTATAAATGGCCGCCCAGCAGCAACTTCTGCCATTCATGCAGCTATTCGTGAGGCATATCCACGTTTGGATGAGACGCGTAAACCTATATTTTATCTATTTATAGAGCTTCCTCCTGAGGATGTAGATGTAAATGTTCATCCAATGAAGCGAGAGGTTCGTTTCCGTAGAAGTAATGATGTACGAGATGCAGTAATTGCTGTTATGTCGGAGGCTTTGCAGGGAAATAATAGTGGAATAAGCTATGGCATGCCAGAAGCACCAATCCAAGAGCCGCCAGTTGTTGGTGGAGATATTACAAGTGCTTCTCCTATGCCAGCTCCAGGAATTACGATACCTGCACAGGTGTCTGTAGCTCCGGTAACACCATCAAGCTTAAGCCATGGTGCTCAACCTAAACAAGAATCATCTCTAGTTTCAACACCACCTGAGGCATCAATTCCTCAGCCATCTGCACCAGCACCAATTCCTGTGGATTTGCCTTTTGCTGATACTGTTGTTATGCCTTTTTCAAATTTACAAAGGCATGATTGGTCTTCAAATGGTCCAACTAAGGCAACCGCTTCTAATAATGAAACTGACTCTGCCACAATAGATAATTTGGAGACGACTCCACAAATAAATGCAAATTCTCCTTTGGCTGAATTTAAGATATTAGGCAGACTTGAGAGTGGATATGTTATGCTGGAAACACCGGGTGGTTATACAGTGTTAGACCAAAGCTCTGCACATGAACGTGTTATTTATGAGGCTTTGTTAAAGCAAACAGATGCAAAACAAATCTCTCAGATGCTACTTATCCCACAGACTGTTGAGCTTAAACCAATAGATGCCAGAAGAATTGAGGCATTGTTACCTTATTTTAAAGATTTAGGTTTTAGTATCGAAAAATTTGGTTCTTCATCATTTATAGTTGATGCATTACCAGCTCCAATTTCTGATACAGATTGTGGTATGGTCTTGCTTGATACAATTAACTATTTAGAGTCAGCTGGACCAAATAAGCGAAGAGAACGCTGGCGTGAGGAAATGATTGCCGCAGTGGCTTGTAAAGTTGCTGTGAAAAATAGACAAAAGCTTTCAGATCAAGAGCTTGTAGGAGTGATACGTCGTTTAGCAATTTGCGATATGCCTTATACAAGTCCAACAGGTAAACCAACAATGATTTTTACTTCATTACGTGAAATAGATCGACGCTTTGGTCGCACTAGATAATTTGAGGGAAACTATGATGAAACTATTTAGTACACATTTGGAAAATGGCGATAAAAATAATAGATTAATTTTATTGTTTCATAAGCTTTCATTTTGTTGTGTATGTGGAGTAGCAATACTTGGACCATGGGCATTTAGTGCATGGGAAATGTGGTGGTTTTGGCCAATTGCATTACTATTATTCGCAGGCGTTGCTTTTGCTGGAATTGGTTCTATAATAGAAATGGTGATAAATAGTTCTTATGGAGATACAGCTCCAGAGTCTGGTTATTTTCTATTTGGTCGCCGTAAATTAGTGATGCTTCTCTCCATTTGTCCTTTTGTTATTTATGCTGTAATTCGTTTTGTATTTCATTCCGATGCAGAGCATCAGTTTGTTTACATGGATGGCGAGAGAAGTTTGTTGCTTTTTATTACCCCAGTATTATTAGCAATAACTATGCTTTTGGTTTGCACACGAAAGCGACTAGTTTGGCTAAGCTTTGCTATTTTAATAAATATGGCTGTAATAGCCATTTATTCAATAATCAACCACTATATAACTAATGATACATATGTATTATGGTTTGAGGTTCCTAGGTCAATGTGGTATGGTGGAAGAGCGACGGGTGTATTTTTCTGTCCAAACCATCTGTCAGCGTTTATGAATTTTGGAATTCTTTTTATTATTGCATTATTGATGACCCCACGTAAAAAAGGAGTAGAGGTTAAAGAAGTGCTTTGGCTGAATATAACAGCAGGATGTTTTTTGCCAATTCTTCTATGGGCTAATGTTTTAACTCTTTCTCGTGGTGGAATGGCATCATTATTAGTTGCATTAGTACTTGGTTTGGCACTGTTTGGATTTAGCAATAAGAAGCTAAAACATCGTTTGGCAGCAATTTTTAGTCTAATTGCAGCAGCTGTGCTTATGTTATTTTTGATATTCTCTACAGAAAATATAATTCATGAGCGTTGTAAAAAGCATCCTTTTTATCTTATGCTAACAGCAGATAATGTAGATACAACAGTAGCAGAGCGATTCCATGACACATTTTGGTATACATTTGATCGTGGAACATATATTGGTGCCGCATTGCGTGCATGGGAAACAAGTCCGGTTCTTGGTATTGGCCCAGGTCAGCATTCTAGCCGTTGGGGAGAATTTGCTGCAACACCTGATGGTACAAGAGACCCATATAAGGCACCACGCTTACGTAATGATGGCTATCATTTATATGAGGTGCATAGTGATTGGACACAGCTTCTAGAAGAATATGGTATTGTTGGTATTGTGTTATTTATTATACCAATGATTACTATTATTGGTGGATTAATTAATGCAAAACGTCAAGCTTTAAAAGATTTAAATACTCATGCAGACGGGCATAGTTCAAGAAAAAGACATATAGAAGAAAATGAATCAGTTGCTTCTTTAAATAAAGTTTCAGATGATGATTTTGTAGAAGAAGATGACCTAGAGGATGAATTAGAAGAAGAGCTATTTGAGAGACATCGCCATCATAAGCGTCATCATAGGCATAGAAAGACAGAATATGGATTTGCAACACTTACATCTCCAGTAGAATATAAATTAGCAGCAGCTCTTCCATTAGCAGCATTGTTGATGTGTATATGTATGATATTTCATTCTTTAGGAGATTTTAGTTTCCAAATTCCAGCAATTGTGTGGACATTTGCTATTTTTATAGCATCTGCATTAATGATAAATTCAGAAATTAAACGCCGTTAAATATAATTCCGAGTCTAAAATTATATAAAATAATGCAAAAAAAGTGCTATAAAGCATATTTATAATATTTTTGTAAGATTTAAGAATGTGTGCTACATTACATGTGGTACACATTTTTTATATAATCAACTAGATTTTTGGTTGTTGTATTGATGATACACCCCATTAAGTTTTATTTAAATTTTGTAGTGATCAAAAACTAGATAAGTCATAAAGTTTCAAATAGTTAAATTGATTTTGAATGTTTTTGATAAAAAATAGCTAAAATTGTTTATAAGAGTGTAATATAAAATATATCTAGCAGTAGGGAAGTATGTATAAATGCGATATATATAGAAAAACGAAAACTCTATAAATATTAAGATTTAATAACCAAAATTGAAGGATTTTCTTCTTGTAATCAGTGGAAATTATAAAATTTTATTAACACTATTTAGTTCAATAACATATATCACATATTGAATTTTAATACTTTATTCCAAAAGTATCATAAAAATTTATTCAAAATAACCCTATTTTGCTATATAAACTTTGTTGCTACAATTTTTTAATTGTGGTACAATTCACTCGTGTTATTTGATATATCTTACAGATATATTTAGGGTTAAGAAAAATTAGTGAAAGAAATATAAAAAATGAGAGACTTCAGAACGTTTACAGTCGCTCCAAAAATGCCAGAAAATTTGGCTTTTTTACAGGAATTAGCAAATAATGTATGGTGGTCATGGAATATTGATGCATCTGCTCTATTCCGTCGCATGAGTCCAGCACTATTTCGTGAGGTGCAATATAATCCAATCGCTTTGCTAGCTAAGATTGGCCAGGAGCGCTTAGAAGAGCTTTCTTTGGATCGTTCATTCCTATCACAGATGAATTCTGTACATGAGCAGTACAAAAAAGAGGTGCTAACTTCTAAGAATTGGAAGGACAACTCAAAGCCACATCCATGTATCGCATATTTCTCTATGGAATTTGGTTTGCATGAGAGTATTCATATCTATTCTGGTGGTTTAGGTATTTTGGCTGGTGACCACCTAAAGTCAGCATCTGATTTGGATGTACCTCTTTGTGGTATTGGTATCCTTTATGAGGAGGGTTATTTTGAGCAGCATCTTGATGGTACTGGTTACCAGCAGGAAAATTATCCTAAGAATGACGTATATTCATTGCCAATTCGCCATGCATTAGATAAGAATGGAAATCCAGTAGTGCTTACAGTGCCACTACCAGAGGGTCCAATGCACTTTACTGTTTGGCGCTTAGATGTTGGTCGCATACCATTGTTCTTGCTAGATACAAATCTTCCAGAAAATAACCCAGAGCTACGCCATGTAACTGGCCGCCTCTATGGTGGTGATAAGCTAAATCGCCTACGTCAGGAGGTTCTACTTGGTCTTGGCGGTATGCGTGCACTTGAGGCACTTGGCTATGATGTTAAGGTAAGCCACATGAATGAAGGTCATGCTGCATTCTTAGGCATTGAGCGTATGGCAACAGCAATGCGCGATAAGAAGCTAACCTTTGAGGAGGCACGTGAATTTGTTCGCCGCACTAGTGTATTTACAACACATACACCAGTTCCAGCAGGTAATGAGACATTTAAGCTAGATTTGTTATATTCTCACCTAAAGGCAATTGAGGGAGAGGGTGGCATTCCAGCAGATGTAACAGTTTCTATGGGTCGTGCACCAGGTGACACAACAAGCGATGAGCTTTCAATGACAATTCTTGGTTTGAATTGCTCTCGTTACAACAATGGTGTAGCAAAGTTACATGGAGTTGTTGAGCGTCATATGTGGCAGCATTTGTGGCCTGATTATCCACTTGAGGAAGTACCAATTGGTCATGTAACAAACGGTGTTCATGTTCCAACATGGATTTCTTCAGATAACAGTCATCTTTATGCACGCTTGCTTGGCCCAGATTGGGCAATGCACCCACTTACACCAAAACAGATTTCTAAGATTGATCTAATCCCAGATGAGGAAATTTGGCGAGTACATGAGTCAGGCCGTGCACATTTGATTCGCAGCACACGTGAGCTATTGGAGCATACATTGCAGCGTAACAATGCAGCACCAGAAGAGCTAACAAATGCACGTAGCGTACTCAATAAGGATGCTTTGACAATTGGTTTTGCTCGCCGCTTCGCAACCTATAAGCGTGGTAATCTTCTATTGTCAGATCGTGAGCGTCTAAAGCGCTTGCTCAACATACCTGGACGCCCAGTTCAGTTTGTATTTGCAGGTAAGGCTCATCCAGCTGATAATGAGGGTAAGGCACTTATTCAGCAGATTTATGAGTTTTCTAAGGATCCAGCAGTTCGTGGTAAGATTATCTTCCTAGAGGATTATAATATGCACATGGCTCGCCGTTTAGTACGTGGTGTTGACGTATGGTTGAATACTCCACGCCGTCCAATGGAGGCATCTGGTACTTCTGGTATGAAGGCATGTATCAATGGTGCAATTCACGTTTCCACACTTGATGGCTGGTGGCCAGAGGGTTATTCTAAGGAGTGTGGCTGGGCAATTGGCAAGGGTGAAGAATTTGCTGATTGGCGTTATCAAGATTTCTCTGATGCACAAGCTTTATACAACTTGCTTGAAACAGAGATTATCCCTGCATTCTATGATCGACCAAATGGTGAGCTTCCTCTAAAGTGGATTGCAATGATGAAGGCATCAATCAAGATGAGTATCTACAGATTTGCAAGTACACGTATGGTTACTGACTATTGCAACATGGCATACGATGGAGCATGGGCTTCTTTTGATAAGCTAAGTGATAATAATTTTGCTATTGTTAAATCAGAAATCCAGGAGAGAAGCCGTATTACAGCAGAGTGGGATAAGGTTTCTGTTACATTCCCAGTTGCAGACCGCGAGCTAGGAAAGGGCAGCTACGTAGGAGATACATTCAATCTGACAGCAAAGGTAACTCTTGGTGCATTGAAGCCAGAGGATGTTGTTGTTGAATTCTACTATGGAGCAACAGAGTCAGACAATGTTGTTTCTGGTCAGAGTGTTGAGATGACACTTGATAAGGATCTTGGTAATGGTGTTTATAGCTATAAGTGTGAAGTAACTTGCAAGCAGGTTGGTTCATTTGGTTATTCTGCACGTGTTACACCAAAGGGTGAGCCTTGGAAGGTTCTAATGCCTGGTTATATTACTTGGGCAAAATAAATAATTAGAGATGGGTGAGCAAATTTTGTTTACTCATCTCTAATAAGCAATCGCTAGATAAATCATTTTTGAAAAGTATTATCTGGCGAATAAAAAGAAAACAGAACATTTTTCGATAAAGTAAGGAGGAGAAATATGGCTCCAAAATCAAAGACAGCAAAAGCATCAGGTAAGGGACGTAATCCACGCATCCTTATTGTGACTCCTGAGATTACCTACTTACCAGAAGGTATGGGTAATATGGCAAATCACATGACTGCAAAGGCAGGTGGTTTGGCAGATGTTTCTGCATCCTTGGTAAGCGCACTTTTTAATCAAGGTGCTGATGTTCATGTGGCTCTTCCACATTATCGTAAAATGTTTCATGTTGATGTTGGAAATCTTATTGATAAAGAGCTAATGGTTTATAAATCCGTGCTTCCTGAAACACGCATTCATTTAGCACAGGATCGTGTATTCTATTATCGCGATACTGTTTATAGCTCATATAGTGAAGATAATCCAAAACTGGCATTAGCATTTCAGCGTGAGATTATCAATAACATTATTCCAACTGTACGCCCAGACCTAATCCATTGTAATGATTGGATGACAGGTCTTGTTCCTGCCGCAGCACGCCGCCTCGGTATTCCTTGCTTATTTACAGTTCACAATATTCATACGCAAGAGGTAACACTTGAGCGCATTGAAAATACAGGAATTGATGCAGCTGAATTTTGGCAGAATCTTTATTTTATGCGTCCTCCATATAATTACGAGGAGACACGCTCAACAAATCATGTAGATTTACTTGCCAGTGGTATTTTTGCTTCTCACTATATCAACACTGTTAGCCCAACATTCCTAAAGGAGATTGTTGATGGCTGGCATGATTTTGTTCCACCTCAGATTCGTAGAGAGATGCAGTCAAAGTATTATGCAGGATGTGCAGAAGGAATTTTGAATGCCCCAGATGCAGCAAATCATCCATCTGTAGATCCACATATCCCAATTAAGTATAATGCGGAGACACATCGTGAAGGTAAGCTTGCAGCTAAGCGAATTCTTCAAGAGCGTTTATTCTTGGATAAGGATGATGATGCACCAATCTTCTTCTGGCCATCACGCCTTGACCCAGTTCAAAAGGGATGCCAGCTTCTTGCTGATATTTTGTATCGTAAGGTTTCACAATATTGGGATAAGAAATTACAAATTGTTGTTGTTGCAAATGGTTCCTATCAGCGCGTGCTAAGTGATATCGTTAACTTCCATGATATTCACAATCGCGTGGCAGTTGTTAATTTCACTGAGGAATTATCAGGCTTGGCATTTGCAGCCAGTGATTTTATCTTGATGCCTTCTTTGTTTGAGCCATGTGGCTTGCCACAGATGACTGGTGTTCTATATGGTACTTTGCCAATTGTACACAATACAGGAGGCTTGCATGATACTGTGGAGCATTTCAATTCTTATGCTTCAACAGGTAATGGATTTGTATTTGATAATTATGATTCAAATGCTTTATCTTGGGGTATGGATGAAGCTATGAATTTCTGGAATTTACCAAAAGAGAAACGCGAGCAGGAAATTACACGAATTATGCGAGAAGGCAATGCTCGCTTTACTCATGAAGTGTGCGCAGAGGCATATATTGATATGTATGAAAAAATGCTTCAGCGTCCATTGTTAGCATATTAATAATTTAGTGATAAAAAATGGCAAAAAAACAAAATGAACCACTCATTGATTCAATTGAAGCAATAGAGAGAGATAACCAAAGAAGAGAATTACAACAAATGCCATCGATTTGGTGGTTTGTTATGTCATTCCCTACCATATTATTTACTCTATTTTCTTTTGTTGCATTAGTTACTTATGATTGGCGCGATGTTTCAGCATTACATAGTAATGGAAATCCTCAAGTGCTAAATTTGATGGGAGTAGCTGGTGCTAATTTTACATATTTGATGTATTTGCTTTTTGGATTTGCTGCATGGCTTATTCCATTATGGTCATTAATTTGCTGTATTGCATTTTTCCGTAGATATCGTCTAGCATGGCGTTTTTTATGGATGTTATTGATAACTCTTTCATTATCTGCAATATTTCAGCTTTTCTTTAAGAGTAATTTTACCCATATACTCAATGAAGGAGGTTTAAATATAGCGCCTAATGGAGGTGGTGTTTTTGGTTATCTATTGTCAGATTTATTTGCTTATAAGTGGTTTGGTCTATGGGGTCACTTATGTATTTTTATACCATTGCTTATAGCAAGTATAATTATGATGATAGGTCTTCGTCGTATAGGTTGTTATATACTTTCATTAAAGACACGTATTAACGCTGCTCGAGAATTAGATAATCTTGAGCGTGAAGAAATGCGTCAACAAGAGCGAGAAAGAAAAGAAGAAGCTCGTTTGGAGAGACTACGTGTACAAGCCGAACGAAAGCAGCAATTAAAAGAAGAAAAATTAGCTGAGGCTCAAGAAAGAAAAAGACTTCGTGAAGAGCAAAGAAAAGAAAAAGAAGAAAAGAGAAATTCTAAGGCATCTTTATTGATAGATGAAATTTCAGAAACAAATACTCTAACTTCAAATGAAAATGACGAAGAAAATAATGATTTTCTATCTGAGATTAATGAAGTAGATGAAATTCCTGAAAATCAACAAGAGGATCAATTTGCTCGAGATGAAAATGTTATCATCTTAAAACAAGATGAAGATGATTCTCCATTGATGTCACAAACTTATAAACCAGATACACCTTCTACAAAACAGACTTTCAAGTCAGATTTGACTATTGAGCATCACGAGGTTGAAACAATTGCAAAAGGTCGTAAAGGCTTTGTTGCAGGTACACAATCAAAGAAAAATAATTTCAAAATACCTTCTACATCAATGTTAACACCTGCTGTAAAACCATCAGATTTTTCAGGTACAGCAGATGAAATAAAAT
Source organism: Kiritimatiellia bacterium (assembly GCA_017648065.1). GTDB lineage: Bacteria > Verrucomicrobiota > Kiritimatiellia > RFP12 > UBA3636 > RGIG990. Next base: position 12,390 of record JAGCJJ010000027.1, read on the forward strand.
ATAAGAGCCAGTTGATTGAAGATACATTAGCAGAATTTAAGATTAAGGTTAATGTATTTAATGTAGTAAGTGGTCCTGTAATTACTTGCTATGAGTTAAAACCAGAGGTTGGAGTTCGAGTAGAAAATATTTCTCGTTATGCAAATAATCTTCAGATGACTCTTGAAGCAAAGAGCATGCGTATTCTTTCTCCAATTCCAGGTAAGAATGCGATTGGTATCGAAGTTCCAAATAATATTCGCCGCCCTGTAAATATTCGAGAAGTAGCGGAAAGTCCTGAGTGGAAAGAAAATGCAAGAAAGATGGCTGTTCCAATGTTACTTGGCGAGGATGTAAGTGGTAAGCCTGTAATCGCAGATTTAGCAAAGATGCCACATATGCTTGTAGCAGGTACAACAGGTTCTGGTAAGTCTGTATGCTTAAATTCTATTTTGGCAGGATTTATGCTTAGCCGAACACCTGATGAGTTACGCTTAATTATGGTAGACCCAAAGAAGGTTGAGTTTACTCCTTATGCTGATTTACCTCACCTTATTGTTCCTATTATTACAGAAGCAAAGAAGGTTGCGGCAAGTTTACAGTGGGCTATAGGAGAAATGAATCGCCGACTAGATATGTTCCGTAAGGCTCGCGTACGCAATATCGCAGGATTTAATAATCGTGAAAAAGCAACACAAACAACGATGTTTGGTCTTATAGAAGAAGAAGAGCCTTTGCCAGATAAACTTCCTTATATTGTGATTGTTATCGATGAGATGGCTGATCTTATGCTTTCTGCAAAGAATGATGTAGAGCCAAGAATTGTTCGCTTAGCTCAGCTTTCTCGTGCTGTTGGTATCCATATGATATTAGCAACTCAACGTCCTTCTGTTAATGTTATTACAGGTACAATTAAGGCCAACTTCCCAGCTAGAATTGGTTTTAAGGTTTCACAACGTGTAGATAGTGTAACAATTCTTGATCAGGTTGGTGCAGAGCATTTGATTGGTTATGGTGATATGCTATTTTGTGATCCTTCACAAGGCTCCACATATCGTGGTCAAGGTTGCTGGATTAGTGATCAAGAGGTAGAAGATTTAGTTAATGAATATAAGAAACAGGGAGAACCAATTTATGTTGCAGAGCTAAAAGAAAAGCTCGATAACATTTCTGATAAACAAGAAGAAAGTGGTTCTTTCGGTGACAGTGGTAGTTCTGAGTCTGAAGGTGGAGCAGAAGAGGATGGAGATACAGAGTTAATGCATAAAGCATTAGAATATATTGTTCAAACTCGTCGAGCTTCTACTTCTTCAATTCAACGTACTCTACGAATTGGATTTAATCGCGCTGCCCGAATAATGGATGAATTAGAGGCACGAGGATGTATTGGTCCAGCAAACGGAAGTGGTCCACGCGAAATTCTTCGTACAACACTAGAGCCAACAGATGATATTGGCTCAGAGGAATAATTTTTTGGAGGTTAAATTATGGCATTAGGACAAATTTTAAGAGATGCTCGTATTAGTCGAGGCTATACAGAATCAGAAGTTGCAGAACGAATTAAGATGAATGCACAAATGATTGTTGATTTGGAATGTGAGAATTATAGCCGCATTGCAGCTCCAATATATGGTAAGGGATATGTTCGTAAATATGCTGAATTTTTAGGAATAGATTATCGTCCCCTAGTTGAAGAATTTAAAAATACATTTGGCTCAGGAAATTTAGAAAAGCCACAGGTTCCACTTGAAAGCTTTGATCCTGAAAGCGGAATGCTTACAAAGATTATTCCTGCACAGGCAGCACGCCAAACATCTGATATTCAGCAGCCAGTAGCAACACCAGTTGTTCAATCTATAGCTACTCCTGCACAGGTAGTTAATCAAACACCAGTTTTTTCTTCTGAGTCAGAAATTGTACAACCTTCAAAACCAGAAGTAGTGTCAGAAACATTATTTACTGAATTTGAATCACAGGCAGATGTACCTCAAGTACAGCAATTGCCAGAAGAGCCAAAAGAGGAAGTTTTTGTGTCTGCGCATTTAGCAACAACACCTCCTACACCAACTATTCCTCCTCCTAATACAATTCCGGACTCTATTATTCAGTCTAAATATACATCATCTCCAGAAAAATTTACTCCACGTACTACAGTATTTAAGCCAGAGCAAATACCTTCTGCATCTGCACCAGATCCAGTAGCACTTAACGTAGATCCATTTTCTTTCCCAGAAGCAGAAGTTATTGTTAATAATACAGAAGAAAATTCGCCAATAATTGTTACTGATGGTCCAGATGATGATGAAGAATTGATACTATCTAGCCATCCAAGAACTTCACAAAGTCCTATTCTTTCTAGGTATTTAGGTAAGAATAATAAAATGAGTTCTTATGAAGACAATACACAAAAGACTGATGAAAATAAAAAATCTCTTAAAGAAAGATTTTCTTTTGTGTTCTCTGCATTAACAAAGTGTTCTAATTTCTTTAAAGATTTATTTAATGCTAATTCAGAGGATGACGATTTAACAAAAACATTAGCTCGTAAGCAACGTATTTTAGGATTTGTACTTGCGGTTGTTGTTCTCGTTATAGTTGTTATTGTTTCATGTGTTGGAGGAAGTAACGAAAACGAACAAGATGTAGCTTCTCAAACAACAGAAGAAGTGAATGCGACAGAATCAAATGAAGAAATTCCTGAATTAGTTTCAGATAGTGAATCTAATTTAGAAGTTTCTATTGAATCTATTGAGGTAGTTCAAATTCTTCCTACACCTAAGGGTTTTGTTGATTAATTTTGAAGTAAAAGATGAAGCAATTATTTTATCCATTTAGAGAAGAAACAATTCGCTCTCTTGCTGTTGGCGATATTGTTTCTATTTCTGGAAAAATTTATACAGGTCGCGATAGACTTCATAAGCATCTTTCGGAGACACATATTTCTCCTGTTGATTTACATGATGCTGCAATTTTTCATTGTGGTCCAGTTGTTGTAAAAAATGCGCAAGATGAGTGGCAAGTTGTTGCTGCAGGTCCTACCACATCAATTCGTGAAGAACCATATTCTCCGACAGTAATTAAAGAGCAAGGCATTCGTGTAATTATTGGTAAAGGTGGACTAGGTGCTGGCACCTTGGCTGCTTGTGCAGAATATGGTTGTGTATATTTACAAGCTGTTGGTGGAGCTGCTGCAGTTATTGCAGAAGCAATCAAGTCTGTAAAGAGTGTTTATTTTCTTAATGAATTTGGTGCAACAGAAGCAATGTGGGAGCTAGAGGTGGAAAATCTTCAAGCTACAGTTGCTATGGATAGTCATGGTGCAAGTTTATTTGCAAATGTTAAGGCAGCATCTGCAGATGTCTTGCATAAGCTTTGTAATGCATAAGTATTGGATTAGTCCATTTTATTATGAAAACAAAAGCAATACTTTCATTTCCTTTAGAGTTACCTATTGATGTAGAGGCTACCTTAGATTGTGGGCAAGCTTTTAGGTGGCAGCGTGTAGATAATTTATCATCAACTTCTCCAATAACTATGCGTGGAGTTGTAGGAGGCAAGGTCTATGATGTTTACACACAAGATGGTTTTCTTTTTATAGACAATGCCACAAAGGATGAGGAAGAATTTTTTAAGAATTATTTTTCTTTGGATATTGATTATTCTGAATTGCAAGGAATAATGAAAAAAGATGTAACGCTCGCAAAGTGTTTACAATATGCACCAGGCATTCGTGTATTGCGTCAACCTTTTGAAGAGGTGCTTTTTTCATTTTTAATCAGTCAGAACAATAATATCAAGCGCATTAAAAAAATAATCAACACCATGTGTGAAACTTGGGGTGATCGCATTTCTTATGAAGGAGTAGATTATTATACTTTTCCATCTGTAGAAACATTAGCACAACTAACCACTGATGATTGGGCGATACTTCATGCAGGTTATCGTGTGCCAGGTTTAATGGATGCAGCACAAAAGCTTTCTTCTGGAGATTTTAAACCTGAATATTTAAAGACGCTCAGTTATGAAGAGGTTTTTAAGAAACTTCAAGAGATTCATGGAGTTGGACCAAAAGTATCTGCTTGCGTAGCATTATTTGGTTTAGGTTATTTTGAAGCATTCCCAATAGATGTGTGGATTAAGCGTGCGATGGCAGAACTATTCCCCAAAGGCTTACCAAAGAATATCCTTCCATTTGCAGGCATTGCTCAGCAATATATTTTTCATTATATTCGAACCGCAAACATTGAAAAATAATTATTGTAATTAGTATGTATTGATTTTTAGGCAAATATAGTTTTAGAAAAAGCGAACTATATAATTCTAAAATCAAATCATCTAAAAACTAGTTGTTAATATCATAAAAAAGGTGTTGTAAAAAATCGTATTTTTGCATTATAATTTTATATGTTAATTGTAGTTGTATTTAAGGATTTATAATATGAAATGGTTTTTAAATTTAGTTTTTACGATCGTAGTTGTTTTTACAATTACTGGATGTATGTCAATTGAACGCTCTGCAACAGAATATGTAACTGCTGGAGATATGGTTGTTCCAGGAGAGCAAATATTGATAACAAATTATGGATATTATTTATTTGGTTTCATTCCATTGTTTACAGGAAGTGATACAGGAAAAGGACTATCTATTTTTGTAGATGACGCAACACTTGATAAAACTCAAAAATATTTATCAAAATTGGCTGATGAAGAGGGAGCATCAATTGTTCATATACAGCCGAAGGTTTCCTCTACATGTAGTTTTTCTGTAATTCCTATGATTGGTTCTACTCTTGGAATCTTGTGGTATAAAGATGTTCAACTTTCTGCTACAATGGTTAAGGTCTCAAATACAAACGAAATGGTTAAGGCTAGTTTTGAGAATAAATCTATTAAAAAACCAGATACAGCGGTTCAGAATAAAGATGAAGGTGTGACTATAGAGGAGGGAAAATAGTATGAAAAATTATATTTTTCTGATTTTATGTTGTTTGATTTTATCAGGATGTGTTTCATTACAAAAATCTGAATCGTTCCCAGAAAATAATGAATTAGGACTAGTTCATCCAAAGGCATCCATAGTTGTTGAGAATTACGGATATTATTTGTTTGGTATTTGGCCAATTGTCTGTGGCGATGTAGAAAAACCAAACTCATTTAGTGTGGATTTGTTTTCAGATACTGTAACCGTAGATAACAATATGACAATTGTTAAAAATGAGGTTAGTAAGTATGGTACTAATGTTACACTGGATCAGATTAAATCTGAGGTGACAACGACAGGGTCTTTTTCTGCTTGGATATTATGGAGAAAGATAATAGTCACGAGTGCATGTGTTTATGAAATAGATCAAATACGTGCTGAAAAAAATGAAGGAAATGTTCAAGCAGAACCATCGGTTACTTCTGAAGAAGCTCCAAGTGTAACTGAAATACAAGAAACAAAAGTAATAGAGTAAAATATTTAAAAGTATAGTTTTATTTTAAGAATCTATTATGGGGCTACTTATCGTAATAAGTATGCTCCTTTTTTTATGATTATAAAAATATATGATAAACAACAAATTAAAGTATCTTTATTGAACGTAAAAATGCCTTAAATTTGCCGTTTATAATTGACAAAAATGCAAAAATAATTGTAGAATATGCACCTAAATCGCTATTAAACAATATATAAGAGTTTAAGATGAAGAAGAAGTAGTGAGAAGCGATTTAATTGTGAAATAACAAACTCACTGACGAAGGAAACACAGAGTGAAAACAGATAAAGAAACAACAGCAATGCGCACCGGCGCAAGATGTGTTATTGAAGGCCTTGAAAAGGTCGGCTGTAAGGTTTTGTTTGGTTACCCTGGAGGTGCTATCCTTGACGTCTATGACGAGCTAGCTAAATCAGACAAAATCCATTTTATTTTACCACGCCACGAGCAGGGCGCAGTCCACATGGCAGATGGCTATGCACGCGCTACTGGAGAGGTGGGCTTTTGCTTGGTGACATCTGGTCCTGGTGTGACAAATACAGTTACAGGCCTTGCAACAGCTAATATGGATGGCGTTCCACTTGTCTGCATTTCTGGTCAGGTTGCAACCTCAATTATTGGTAATGACGCTTTCCAAGAGGCAGATACATGTGGTATTACACGTTCAGTAACAAAGCATAATTTCTTTGTTCGCGATGTAAATGATTTGCCACGCATTATTATGGAGGCAGTGTACATTGCTCGTACAGGTAAGCCTGGTCCAGTTTTGATCGATGTACCAAAAGACGTACAGCGCGCAAAGACAGCAGTTCCATTTGTAGAGGGATTCTCACGTCCTGGCTATAAGCCATCACATGAGGGTCATCCACGTATGATTACTCGTCTTGCATCTATCATCAATAATGCTAAAAAGCCATTGCTTTATGTTGGTGGTGGTGTAATTGCATCAAATACATCTGATTTGGTACGTGAATTAGCACACAAGTCTAATATCCCTGTAGCAACTACACTTATGGGTCTTGGAGCATTCCCTGAGAAGGATGATTTGGCTCTATGCATGCTTGGTATGCATGGTTTGATAGCATCAAATAAGGCACTTGAGGCTTGCGATTTGCTTGTTTCAGTAGGTGCTCGCTTTGATGACCGTGTAACAGGTAAGATTTCTGAATTTGCACCAAATGCAAAGATTGCACATATTGATATTGATCCATCTGCAATTGGTAAGAGCGTACGCTGTGATTTGCCAGTTGTAGGTCATTTGGAGCCAATTCTTAAGGAGCTATTGCCACAGATTCACGAAGCAAAGCGTGAGGCTTGGGTAGAGCAGTGTTTGAAGTGGAAGGAAGAGGATCCATTTACTTATCCACAGAGCCCAACTGGTGCTATCATGCCTCAGTATGTTATTGAGCAGATTGATGAGGTAAGTAAGGGTAATGCATTGATTTGCACAGACGTTGGTCAGAACCAGATGTTCAGTGCACAGTTCTTCCGTCATAATCAGCCACGTCATTTCCTAAGCTCTGGTGGTTTGGGAACAATGGGCTTTGGTTTGCCAGCAGTAATTGGTGCTCAGATTGGTTGTCCAAAGAAGCTATGTGTTTGCGTAACCGGTGATGGTGGTATGCAAATGAATGCTCAGGAGATCGTTGTTGCTGTAGAGCATAAATTGCCAATTAACGTAGTTATTTTGAATAATGGTTATTTGGGTAACGTACGTCAGTGGCAGGATATGTTCTATAATCGTGTACATTCATCAACAATTTTGACTCAGAATAATCGCCCTGCAAATGAGCACATTGAGTGCGAAGAAGAAAATCCTCCATATTTGCCAGACTTTATTAAGCTTGCTGAGGCACATGGTGCTTGCGCAAAGCGCATAACTAAGGCAGAGGATGTTGCAGCTGCGCTTAAGGAGGCTTTTGATAGTCCAAAACCATGGATTTTGGAATTTATCGTAGAGCCAGAGAGTAATGTTATGCCAATGATTCCTCCTGCAGGAACAGTTGCTGACACAATTCGAACATTCAAGTAATCAAGAGAGGAGCTAATTAGATATGAAGCATATTATCAATGCAATCGTAGAAAATCAGCCAGGCGTACTTGCACGAATTGTTGGCTTGTTCTCAGGTCGTGGCTACAATATTGATACTTTGAATGTAGGCCCTTGTGCTGATCCAATGCTTTCACGCATGACAATCACAGTTTTGGGTGATGATCATGTTTTGGAGCAGGTAATCAAGCAGCTTAATAAGCAGGTTGATATCGTTAAGGTCTTGGATTTGACTTCTTTACGTCACTTAGAGCGTGAACTGATTCTTGTAGAAATTGGTGCTCCACGCAATAAGCGTCCGGAAATCATGGATATAGCAACTCTCTTCAGAGCTGAGATTATTGGTGTAAGAGAAAATTCTCTGACAATGCAATACATCGGTACACAAGAGCAGATTGATGACTTTTTGGCTATGATTCGTCCATATTCAATTATGGATTTATCTCGTAGCGGCGTGCTAGCAGTTTCACGTGGTGGCGAATAATAGTAAGAAAAATCAAATCATATAATTTCAAGGGGTTCCGGCAGCATGGTCGTAGCCCCTTGTTTTTTGTTTAAATTCGTGTGTCCAATTTTAGGTGAAGTAACGTGGAGTGCTATGAAGAGGAGCAGAACACGATGAAGCATGCCTCGACATCTTCGAAAAAAAGTTATTTTTGCTGGATATCAGGACATCGCTTGGTATGTTACTATATTTCTTCATGTATCACACCCTACTGACATATCCACAAAACAAGATATAACATCTTTCCAAAATAAAGGTTAATACCGTCAAAAACTTCACATTTTTAGCCATTGCACATTAGTTAAATTGTAGTTTTTAGGTTGATTTAAGGTTTAACTATTGAATTTAGATTGCCAACTTGTTGTATTTCCTTAAAAAATCGCTTTTCTAACAATTTTCTTTATGGTATAATCTATACATATTTTTCTAACAAAACACTATAGGTATAAAATAAAAGATGAATGTTGATATTGAAAAAATTTCAGGTTGCCGTCAGAAGTTAACTTTTACAATCGCAGCAGATGAAGTTAATGCAGTTAAGGCAGAAGTAGTTAAGAAGTTTGTTAAGGAAGGTAATATTCCTGGATTTCGTAAGGGCAAGGCTCCTCAAGCTATGGTTGAGAAGAAGTTTGCTGATAAGATTAAGGCAGAGACTGTAGATAGAGTAGCAAAGAAGTACTATTCTGATACAATCAAGGAAAAAGAGATTAAAGTTTTCGAGCTAATTTCTTTTGCTGACCTTGAGTACCCAACTTCAGATGATGGTATGGTATTTGCCGCAGAGATCGACGTATTCCCAGAGTTCGAGCTACCTAAGTATGAAGGAATCCCTGTAGATGATAAGGTTACAGAGGTTGAGGCAGATAAGGTTGAAACAGAGCTAAAGAACTTCGCAAAGTCTTTTGCAAAGGGTGAAGATTTTACTGCAGAAACAACTGCAAATGAAGGTGATATGGTATGCGTTTCTTATGAGGCAACTCTTGATGGAGTAGCTCTTGAGGAAGCAATTCCTGGTATCGCAGCTAACTATGCAAAGAACGATGTTTCTTGGTGCACAATCGGTTCTAAGTATTACCTAATTCCTGGTATGGCTGATGCTCTAACAGGTAAGAAGCTTGGCGATACAGGTGTATTCGTGGCAGAGTTCCCAGAGGATCATGCTAAGGAAGAGCTACGCGGCAAGAAGGTTGAGTATAAGTGGACAGTAAATAAGGGTACTACATATGTAACTCCTGAGTTAACAGATGAGTTCGTTAAGGAGAAGTGTGGTGCTGATAATATTGATGCTCTACGTGAGCGCATTAAGAACTACTTCGAAACTAATGCTAAGAATGAGGATAAGGAGCGCAAGCTTCAGCAGATTTATGAGTACATCAGCAAGAGCGTTTCTATGGAGCTTCCAGAGGAGCAGCTAAAGCGCACTGCAGCAAATAATCTTTCAAGCCTTCTACAGATGGGCCTACGCCAGGGCGCAAATAAGGAAGAGCTAGAAGCTGAGAAGGAGAAGCTAACAAAGATTGCTGATGAGCGTGCTGCAGATCGTATGCGCGTATCATTTGTTGTTGATGCTATCGCAACTAAGGAAGATATCAAACTTACAGATGAAGAGTTTAATAAGTTTGCTATGCAGAAATTCTATCAGATGCGTATAACAGAAAAAGAAATGAGCCAGATTGTAAAGGATCAGCAGAAGATGCAGATGCTTTATAGCGAAGCTCGCTCAGCTAAGGTTATGGAGTTCCTTCTAGAGAAGGCAACACCAACAGCTGGTTTTGGCGCCTAATTAGCGGCGGCGCTTTAATATAGAAGATCCGTCGCTAAATATCTTAGTGACGGGTCTTTTTTGTTTTAATTTTTGTTTTAATCTAAAGGAATTTATTATGGCAGAGTATTCTCAATATGTACCTTATGTTATTGAGCAATCCGGTAGAGGAGAGCGTTCCTACGATATCTATTCAAGACTATTAAAGGACCGTATTATTTTCCTAGGCACACCTATTGATGATAATGTTGCAACTCTAGTTATTGCACAACTATTGTTTCTTCAATCAGAGGATGCAGATAAAGATATTCATATGTATATTAATTCACCTGGTGGTGTTTGTACTGCGGGTTTAGCAATTCTTGATACTATGAATTACATCAAGTGTGATGTCGCAACTTATTGCATTGGCCAAGCTGCATCTATGGGTGCTGTATTGCTCGCTGCTGGTGCAAAAGGTAAGCGTTATGCTTTGCCAAATTCACGCATTATGATTCATCAGCCACATGGAGGCGCTGAGGGTCAGGCTGTTGATATTCGTATCCAGGCAGAGGAAATACTTCGCATTCGTAAGACACTTAATCAAATTCTTGCAGATGCATCAGGAAAACCTCTTGAAGATGTAGAAAAGGATACTGATAGAGATAATTTTATGTCAGCAGAAGAAGCAAAGGCTTATGGCTTAATTGATGAAGTGCTTGTAAACAAGAAATAAGCTATACTATTTAATTTTAAGGAAAATTTATGCCTCCTAGAAAAAAGAATACATCAAAAGATAAACGCTTTTGCATGGCTTGTGGAGCTCAAGAACCAGAAACAAACATATTAGTGTTTGATGAAGGGTTTTCTCTTTGTGAAGAATGTGTAGCAGCAAATGCTGACAAATTACGTAATATGTTTCCTGAGTTTCGAGATGATATTCAGAAAGCTATAAGTAGAGTAAATGCAAAGTATTCTGCACCACATCAAAATAAAAAAGATCCAGAGGTAAAAAGCTTTACTGTTAATGTTCCTCCTCCAGCAGAAATTAAGGCATTTCTTGATCAGTATGTTGTAGGTCAAGAGGGAGCAAAAAAGGCTCTTGCTGTTGCTGTACATAATCATTATCGCCGCATTAATCCAGTAGAATCAGAAAAGAAATTTAAAGAACTGGAAGATGTTGAAATTGAAAAGAGTAATATCTTGCTAATGGGTCCAACAGGAAGTGGTAAAACACTTCTTGCTCGCACACTGGCACGTATGCTTGATGTTCCTTTTGCTATTGCTGACGCAACTACTCTTACTGAGGCAGGATACGTTGGTGAGGATGTTGAAAATATTCTTCTAAACCTAATTCAGGCAGCAGGAATGGATTTGGAGCGTGCAAAGAATGGTATAATCTTTGTTGACGAAATTGATAAAATTGGTCGCCGCACAGAGAATGTATCTGTTACACGCGATGTTTCTGGTGAAGGTGTACAGCAGGCACTTTTAAAGATTCTTGAAGGAACAATTGCTCGTGTACCACCTGCAGGTGGAAGAAAGCATCCAGAACAAAAATATCTTGAGCTTGATACAACAAATATTTTATTTATTTGTGGTGGTGCATTTGTAGGTTTGCAGGATATCGTAAGCAAGCGCTATGCAAAGAAGCATTTTGGTTTTTCAGCTGAGGCAGATACTAATTCTAACAATGCTCAAAAGAAGGATGCTATCTTACGTCCAGATCCAGAGGATCTTGTCAAATATGGTATGATTCCTGAATTTGTTGGTCGTTTGCCAGTTGTTGCAATGCTTAATGAGCTTACAGAGGATGATTTGGTTCATATTCTTACAACGCCTAAAAATTGCATTGTAAAGCAATACAGAAAGCTACTTGCTCTTGATGGAATTGATATTGAATTTACGGATGGTGCCGTTCGCGCAATTGCAAAGGAAGCACTGACTCGTAAGACAGGTGCTCGTGGTTTGCGTGCAATCATGGAAGATTTAATGATTGATGTTATGTATAATATTGGTGATTATGCAAAACAAAAGAAATTAGTAATTACAGAAGAACATGTCATAGCTCAATTGAAAGAGCCAGGTGTTCTTGTTGAATTATTAAAAAAAGGTAAATAAAAGGAGGGTATAACGATATGTCAACACCTACCTATGATCTTGGAAAAACAATAGTAGGCAATGCGGCGGTAGCTGAAGAAGCTTACAAGAAATTTATAAATCAACCGATAGATTTGGAAATGCTTAATAATGGGCCATATCCATATTCTATGAAGAAGACAACGATTTCTACACCAACACATGTGACCGGACCTGGTACTTTTCTTGGTTCTCAAACAAGTACATTAAACTTTTTCCCATGTAATGAGGATGGCTGGTGGATTGATCGCACTGATCAAATTGAGCAGCTTCCAATTAAGGTTTCTGTGCGTAATGTTTGGACAACAGCTCGCAATATTGTTCTTCGCTCTGGTTGCCCACATAACTACCTACGCATGGTTGAGCATATTATTGCTATGCGTATGGGTATGGGCTTGGATAATTTGTTAATTCGCACAGATTCAGGTGATCCTCCTTTATTTGATAAAGGTAACTACGATATTTATGAAGCATTGGAAAATGCTAAAATCGTAGATACAGATGAGCCAGCAGAATTTGTTACTGTAAAAGAGCCAGTAACTTTTGCTGGTGAAAGAGGCGACTTTTTAACATTTATTCCTGCTGAGCCAGGTCAATATGGTCTACGTGTGGACTGTGCAATTAAGTTCCCATCATCAATTGGAGAACAGCGCATTTTGTTTGATATGACTCCAGAAACTTTTAAGATAGGTTCTGAAGCAAGAACTAATGCACCATATAGCACATATCTTTATACAAAAACAGTAGGTAAACTTTTTGCAGATACACGTAATTTAGGATATACAACTAAGAATATTCTAATTCACGGTAAGAAAAAATATTTTAATGAGGCTAAACTAGTTTTCGATGGTAAGTCCTTAGAAGCAGTATGGCATCGCGCAACTCTTGATTTATTAGCTGCGGTAGCACTAATAGATACAGGACGTTTTGCAGGTACTATTGTTTCCTACAGAGCTGGCCATACACAAGATGTACGCATGGCAACTATGCTATATCTAAAAGATTATCTAGTTCCTCATAAGTAAGTAAATAATAAAAAACAAAAAACCAAAGAAGGGTAATATTATGAAAACAAAAATGTTTTTAACAGCTCTATGTGGAGTTGCTATTGCAATGCTAGCAAATACAGCAAGTGCAGAAAATGCATTGGAAAAGATTAAGGATGGTTCAGGTAGCCGCTCTGGTCGTTCAGAAGGTTTCCGTGCAGGTATCATCTGCGAGCAGGATTATGTTAGTGGTGTAACATTAGCTCTAGCATCTAACATCGACAACGAAGCACATGCTTTTGAGTTTGCATTCCTAGTTAATACAGCTGAAAAAGACAGCTCTGGTTTCCAGTGGGGTTATTTCTGGGGTAACTATGTAAATAAGGGTAACTTCGGTGGTGTACAGTGGGGCTTTATCCAGAACCGCGTTGGTGGTAACATGACTGGTTGGCAGTCTTCTTTCATCAACCTAGTAGATGGCGACTTCTGTGGTCTACAGACCGGCTTGTACAACTGTGTCGAGGGTAAAATGACAGGTGTACAATGGGGTTGGGTAAACCAAGCATGTAAGGATGCTTCTGGTCTACAGATGGGTCTTGTTAACCTAACAGATGGTAAGATTTCAGGTGTACAGTGGGGCTTTTACAACCAGACAAAAGACCTATATGGTGTACAGATTGGTCTTGTTAATCGCCTAGTAAACTATGACAAGTGGCCATTCACAGTACTAGTTCGTGCTGTATTCTAATCTAAAAATAATTAGGTTATAGTTAGGTAAATATCAATGGCAGAAGCACTTACTCCGATGATGCGCCAATATCAGCGCATTAAATCAGAGGTAGCAGCAGACATTTTATTGATGTTTCGCTTAGGCGATTTCTATGAAATGTTCTATGAAGATGCTCAGATTGCTGCACCTATTTTAGGTGTTGCACTCACAAAGCGTGCTGGCTATCCAATGTGTGGAGTGCCTTATCATGCCGTTGATGTTTACCTTGCAAAGCTAGTTCGTGCGGGTAAAAAGATTGCTATTTGTGATCAAATGGAAGACCCTGCCCTTGCAAAAGGCATTGTTCGTCGAGAAATTACCCGCATCGTAACTCCTGGCTCTATCACAGAAGAAAATATTCTTTCTGATGAAAAAAATAATTATCTTGTTGCAGTAGCAGTTGGTCCATTTGATAAAAATAAAGCAGATGCATCAAAGCTTGCTATTGCAGCAATAGATATTTCTACAGGTGAACTTTTTGCTGAAGAAGCAGAAAGCTTTGCTGAAGGTGTCAGTATTATACGCCGCCTCGCACCAGGTGAGGGAATTGTTCCTCGCCAATCTATTGATGCAGAGGAATCATATTCAGAGTTATTACTTAAAGAAGCTGGTGTTGGTTGCATAACACCTGTGGAAGAGTGGTTCTTTGATGAAGCATCAGCTTATGGTGCCGTAATTCGTCATTTTGCTGTGCGCTCTCTTGAAGGCTTTGGTTGCGAAGGTAAGCCTCTTGTGGCAGCAGCAGCCGGTGCACTGCTTCAGCATGTGCGCGATAATCTTCGCCGCGACCTCTCACACGTCAAAAATCTTCGCTTAAATTTATCTGCTGGCTATATGCAACTAGATGAAGCTACTTGTTCTCATCTTGATTTGATTCCGCAAAATGGAAAAACCTCAGCAGAAACTCTTTTCGGTGTGCTAAACACTACTTGCACACCAATGGGCACACGCTTGCTTTCTCGTTGGATTGTGCGCCCACTTCATGATGTAGAAGCAATCAATGCCCGCCAATCTGCTGTAGCAGCAATAATCGGCGCAAGAAACAACTTAACTCCTTTGCGTGCAGCATTATCTGAGGTGCGAGACCTAGAGCGAATTATTGCACGAATCTCTCTTGGACGTGGTAATGCTCGCGATCTTCAAGCGGTGGCAAATGCCCTACGCGTAGTTCCAGAGTTGCGTAGCCGCTTGGAGGGTTCTGTCGCTCAAAGCTCATCTTTAATTGCTTCTTTACTTAATGATTTACAGCCTCTTCCTGAGCTTACAGAGGAAATAGATAAAACGATTGTTGAAACACCTCCTACCACTCTTGTTGAGGGTGGCGTTATCCGTGAAGGTGTAGATGCAGAGCTTGATGAGCTACGTAATGCAGCTGCAAATGGTCGTGCCTGGATTGCAAATTATCAAGCTTCCGAAATTGCAAAAACAGGTATTAAAACTTTAAAGGTCAGATATAATAAGGTTTTTGGATATTTTATTGAAGTAAGTATCGGTCAAATAGGTAATGTTCCAGAGCATTATATGCGTAAGCAAACAATGACAAACTGCGAGCGTTATACTACAACTGAGCTTAAGGATGTAGAAGAAAAAATTACTGGTGCCGCAGAGCGTGCAATTACAAAGGAAGAAGAGATTTTCCTTGCTTTGCGCGATAAAGTGGTTTCCTTTACCACACAAATCCAAGCAATAGCTGTGGCTATTGCAAATATTGATGTGCTTGCAGCACTTGCAGATAGAGCACTGGCACTAGGCTATATTCGCCCACAAATATTGGAAGATGATACACTTCGTATTATTGGTGGACGTCACCCAGTGATTGAACAACTGCCTGATACCGAGCGTTTTGTTCCAAATGATGTTGAGCTAAATTGTGATTCTCGTCAAATTATGATTATCACGGGACCGAACATGGCAGGTAAGTCCACATATATTCGCCAAGTGGCTGTGCTTGTCATCATGGCACAGATTGGCTCCTACATCCCAGCTGATGTTGCTGATATTGGTGTAGTGGACCGTGTATTTACACGTGTAGGTGCAAGTGATGACCTTGTTCGTGGTCGCAGTACATTTATGGTGGAAATGCAGGAAACTGCAAATATTTTGAACAATGCCACACCGCGAAGCTTGATTGTCCTTGATGAGATTGGACGAGGAACAAGTACATTTGATGGTATTAGTATTGCTTGGGCTGTGGCAGAGTACTTGCATAATACACCATCTGTAAAGGCAAAAACATTGTTTGCAACTCACTATCATGAGCTTACCGATTTAGCAAATACTCTTGATGGTGTTGTAAATTGCAGTGTATTAGTAAGTGAAAATCCTAACGGAATAGTATTTTTAAGAAAAATTATAAATGGACCTGCTGATAAGAGCTATGGTATTGCAGTAGCAAAGCTTGCTGGTATGCCAGAAGGTGTTATTGGCAGGGCAAAGGATATTTTAACCACATTGGAGGCAGATGATTCAGACTCAAATGCTTCAGCAAATAATGGAGATGCAAATCCTCTTGCCTTTGCTGAGACACGCGCAAAAGCTAAAAAAGCGCGTGAGGTATTTGAAGATAAAAATATGCTTCTCTTTGATGGTTTCTAAAAAAAACGGCAAAAAATGGTCAGATTTAAAAAATTTGACTTGTTTTTTGAAAAAAATTAGTTTAATATTATGGCTTTCTTGCAAGGAGAATAATAGATATGTCTAGAGTTTGTGAAATCTGCGGCAAAGGTCCGCTAACAGGTAATAAAATCGTACGTCATGGTTTGGCGAAGTACAAAGGTGGTATCGGTCTTCATACTACAGCTGTTACACGCCGTCGCTTCCTTCCAAACCTACACAACGTTCACGCGATCGTGGACGGAAGAAAGTGCCACATCAGCGTATGCGCTGCTTGCATCAAGCAGGGTCGCGTAACAAAAGCATAATTAGCTTTTTTACTACGATAAGAGTATCTTTCAATAAGCCCCTCGTCTTTTATAGACAGGGGCTTATTTTTTTATTAAGCAGTGCATTACACAATGAAGCATGCTTAACTAGAAGTGCGAAGTGTTTGAGAGGATGTCAGATTTGTAAATTGGAAGCTGAATAAGTATAGTGAATTTCTGTTTTTTTGCTTTTTTACAAATTGCATTGACAGTTCGTTTTAAAAAATGATAAATTGATAAATATGTAATTCGTTGACATTTACATGGGGTTAAGTAATATGAAAAAATCTTTATTTATTTTTACAATCAGTGCTTTAACAACACTCTGCTTTGCAGATCCAGTTTGGACAGAGACAGGTGATTCTACTACAAGTAAGCGAAAAGTTACAGATGGTAATTTCGTGGTTGGTTGGGATGGTACAGGTGGTACAGCACGAAGGTTGTATTATGTCTCTCACGATGCTTCTGTAGGTACAGTGCTTGATATGACAACCCTTTGCTCAGATATGGAGGCTGCTGGAATTACATATCCTAATATAGTGAATACAAGTGGATTTTTATCTGTGGCTGGAATTACGCGAATAGTATTCCCTGAGGAGATACCTACTTTTTATCAGCAGGCTTGTTCTTCTATGCCAGATTTGGAGTCTGTTGTTATTTCTTCCAAGACAACGTGGTCTGCAAAATCATATCCAAAGCAAGTATTCAGTTCTTGTGGAAAGCTTTCAACAATTACTCCTAGAGGCGTAACAGAAACAAATGGTGTCATATATCTTCCAGATGGTTGCACATCAATTGCACACAATATGCTTCAGGCATGTAAAAATGCACAGTTTAAGCATGTTATTGCTCCGTGGGCTACTTCCATCGAAGAAGCTGCTTTTCAATATTGCAATAATCTTGAAACGGTCACAGTTTCAAAAGATTTGAGTTCTATAAAAAGTTTTGCATTTGAAGGTTGCTCATCGTTAACAAACCTTGTAGCTGGGGATAATTCTTTTGAGAAGTTTTCAGACATTGGAGGATCAAAGACTTTTACAGGTTGCTCCAAACTTGCTCAAAAGTTTGATTTTTCTAAGTCAGTATTTACTTCTATGGGATATCAGGCTATGTATGGAGCAAATGGTATCCCAGAGATTCATTTTCCTGCAACATTGACATCTGTAGCAGGATCTGCTCTTCGTGCAGATACCCGACCAGTTCAGCGATTGATTTATTTCTATGGCGCTCCTCCAACATTTAAAGATGATGAAAAGCTTGCTTTGGGTAGCACAAATAATAATCCAACCCCTAGATTTATTGTATTTATCAAGGATGAGTATAAAGATGCATGGTTGGAATTATTTGCAACAGACGCCTTTAATGAAATAACAGATGCTGATAAGGCAAGAACCGATTATCCTACAAAGTCAGAGGTTGTTAAGGTTCCTGAAAGCCGCATTTTAGGTACTTCAACATTTATGGCTCACTTTAATGGTGGAAATAAACTTTCTCCATATTATGTTTGCACATTTGTTGAGCCAAATATGCCTCTATCAATCATAATACGATAAATAGAGTTTCATCTATTGCTTGTGTAGAGCGTACACTAGCGTGTTAAATTAGTAATTCAAACGGCACACCGATTAAGCTATCGCATTGGTGTGCCGTTTAAATATAATATGACCATTAAAAAAGCCACATAGATATTAGACATTTAAGGTTCTGAGTTGCTTTGTCCATGATGGGTGTTATGAAGCATTGCTCTGCAACATATTCTGTTGTGGCAGAGTGTAATTAAATCGGCTGCAAAATCCTGCCTGATTTTTATATTTTAATTGACTTTATATCCATAGTAGAGTAGCATTTATATAAGTTTTTAATGGGTTATATTATCCATAACATAAAAACAATATAAGGCGAGAAAAATGAATAAATTTAAATTAGCATTTACATCATTGATGGCATGTTTGGCAGTTCCTGTTTTAGCTGTTGTTTGGACAGAAACAGAGGATTCTACTGCAAGTAAGCGAAAAGTTACAGATGGTAATTTCGTGGTTGGTTGGGATGGCACAGGTGGTTCAGCATGGCGGCTATATTATGTTTCTCATGATGCATCAGTAGGTACAGTGCTTGATATGACAACACTTTGCTCTGATATGGAAGCAGCAGAAATAAAATATCCTAATACAGTAAATGGCTCTGGATTTGCTAATAAATCAGGAATTACAAGAATTGTATTCCCAGAAGAGATTATTTATTTTCATCAAAATGCTTTCTCATCTATGTCAGAGCTAGAGTCTGTTGTAATTTCTTCTAAGACAACTTGGTCGCCTAGCTCAAATCCTAAGCAGTGCTTCAGTAGTTGTACTTCTCTTTCTATGATTACACCTCGTGGTGTTGCAGAAACAAATGGTGTCGTATACCTTCCTGAGGGTTGTACAGCAATCCCAAACAATATGTTTCAGTTTTGTAATGATGCACCAATTAAGCATGTTATAGCTCCTTGGGTTGTGTCTATTAAGGAAGCTGCATTTTACCCCATGTCTAAACTTGAAACAATAACAGTTTCACCAGATATACATACTATTGGTGGTAATTACCCTATAAGCGACTGTGCCTCTCTTACAAAAATCATAGCAGGAGATAACTCTTTTAGAAAGTTATCTTCATTGGATGGTAGTCAAGTTTTTAAAAATTGTAAAAATTTTTCTATGCCATTAAATTTTTCAAAGTCAACTTTTACTTCTATCCCATATAGATGTTTTTGGGGTACAACTGACAAGGTGCCTGAAATACGTTTGCCAGCTACATTAACTTATGTTGGGAAGAATGCTTTTCGTATGAACGATAATATAATGCAAAATTTATTCTATTTCTATGGAAAACCACCAACCTTTGAGTGTGATGAGGATAATATATTTGGTAAGCATGGATGCTCTTCTTCTACTCACCCAAGGCGTATCGTTTTTATTAAAGCTGAATACAAGACGGAATGGTTAACAATGTTTGGGGATAAGTTAGCTCCTATAACAGATGCAGATAAGGCAAGAGACGATTATCCAACAAAGTCTGAAGTTGTAAAGGTTGTAGGTGCAAATGTTTTAGGTGTATCAACATATGAGTCTCGCTATTGCCCATACTATGTTTGCACATTTGTTGAGCCAAATATGCCTCTATCAATCATAATACGATAAATAGAGTTTCATCTATTGCTTGTGTAGAGTGTACACTGGCATGTTAAATTAGTAATTCAAACGGCGCACCGATTAAGCTATCGCATCGGTGTGCCGTTTAATATAATATGACCATAAAAAAAGCCACATAGATCTTAGACAAGACTTAAGATTCTGAGTTGCTTTGTCAATGGCGCTATGAAGCATTGCTCTGCAACATATTCTGTTGTGGAAGAGTGTAATCAAATCGGCTGCAAAATCCTGCCTGATTTTTATATTTTATTGGGCAGACACTAATTATACAATAAGCCTACAAAAATTGATTTGCGGAGATAATACATTTCCAAAATTAGCAGTAATAGAGAACTCCCAAAATTTTCAGGGTTGCACAAAACTAGTATCAAATTTTGATTTTAGTTCATCCTGTTTCACATCTATCGGACTACAAAGCTTTAACTCTTTTGAATATCAGCAAGAAATACGCTTGCCAGCAACACTTACATATTTTGGTAAGCAAGCACTAAGATCAGATTCAGTTAAGGTTCAGCGTCGTATTTGGTTTAATGGTGCTCCGCCAGAGTTTTATTATGCATCAAATGATGCAGACTATGCATTATATGGTTCTGATATTCGTCAGATTGTGCTTGTTCCAGAGCAGTATGAAAAGGAATGGACAGAGTCTCTTTCTATGCATGGTGCATCTGTTGTAGATGTTACTGACGCAGATAGAGTTCGAGATGATTATCCAACAAAGGTAACTGGTCTAGAAGCAAAAGTTGTTGGTAAAAAATATAGAAAAGCACCATATAAAATTAAAGAGAGTGATGTTATAGGCTTAACGAATGGTCGCTCTCGTTGGAATAATGCTGGTCGCTATTACTATTTAGTTAAATGGCATGAGATTGCAGATTCAACTATAATTTGCATTTTCTAGACGATATTGATTATTTCTTTTCTTATCATTGCATAATTTTATTGTGTAAGGATAATTTTTAACTATATTAGAAAATTATCCTAATTAATGTTCCACAATGTACTAGTATATTTATGTCAAAATAGAGTATAACGATTGACATAAAAATATTAAATATGTTACTTTATATAACATATAAATGAGGGTTTTGTATAAGATATTACTTTTCAAAATTCTTAATAAAAATATATTACTACTAACGATTTAATACCTTAAATCATTTGTGAAAGAGATTATTATGAAAAAGAAATATATTCTATCGCTCATGTTGAGTCTTGTCGCTTGTTTTGGATTAACTTCTAAGGCAGAAGCTGTTGCTGATGTAACAGGACTAGTCCCTGTAGCAGCATGGGATTTTGATTCACAGCCTAATTCTTCAGGGCTTGCTTCTGCAAATAAAGGTTCTGTTTCTATTTCTTTTACGCATGAAGGTTCTGTGTCTTATGTTCAAGAATCCGTTGATAAGTATTCATTGAATACAGCTAATTTTACACCGTATAGTGGTGCAGTTTCTGTGCCTCCAAAAACAGGATTGACAATTTCTATGCTAATGACATTAGGTACTAATCCTAATGGAATAACATTCTGTTTTAGAACAGGTTCAAATGATGTTGTTATTCGCCGTGGTGATGATGCAGGTACACTTTTAGTTGGCATAGGTTCACATAGTGCAGAAATTTCAAAATATTTAAGTACTTCAATTACAAATGGTGATACTGAATATCATTTAGTAACGCTGACTGTAGAAGAAACAGGAATGGCTCTTTATATAGATGGTGTTCTCAAAGATTCAACAACAAATTTTACAGCATGGCATAAAAGTCAAATACTGGCTGCATTACAATTTGGCTCTCGCTATGGAGGAAATAAAGGTGTAGAAAAGAGGGGTGGTGGATATATCGCTGATATGCGTATATATGATGATATTCTTTCTATGCAACAAATAGATGCATTAGTGCAAGAATTAGATCTCACAAAAAATATGTACTTTTATGACATTAAGGAACCATTTGTAATGGGAACTGATGTTATAATTGATTATTCACTCCATTTATATGAGTCAAAAACAGCAGATGTAAGTTTTGTATATGATACTGATCCAAGTTTTTCTAATCCAACAACAATTGAACTTGATACTGGATTAAAAGCTGGACAATATACTGCAATATTAAATGATTTTAATCCAGGAAAAACATATTACTTTAAATTTGTTGGTGAGAATGATGCTACTACAGCAGAATCTAATGTTGGTACATTTGATACAGCAATAAGAATAGATTCTTCAGAATACTTAAAACGATTAGAAATAAAAATTCCTGGCTATGCTGGTAACACAGTATTAACTAATTTCCCTGTTTTAGTAACTCTCTCAGAGGAGACTATTTCTGGATTTAAATATTCAGAATGTTTTCCAAATGGCTCAGATATTGTTTGCACAACAAAAAATAATTTGGTAATTCCACATGAGTTTGATGCATGGAATACAGAAGGTACTTCATATGTTTGGGTAAGAATTCCTGAACTATCAGGAAAAGAAACAGTATTTTATCTTTATTTTGGAGCAATGAGCCAAGAAGCTATTGTTGAACCAACACCTGAGAAGGTGTGGGTTAACTATGCAGCAGTATTTCATGGTGAGTCTGCAACAGTTGATGCTACAGGTAATTCTGATACTGTAGTTGCTTCTGGAATTACATCTATAACACCGGATGGTATGGTTGCCAGCGCAATGACAAAATCAAAAAATAATTCAATTGGTATTCAATTTTCTAATCCAGTTAAATCAATGGCTCTTTCATCCGTTTCAGAGCTGACAATTTCTGGTTGGTTTAAGAAAACAAACAGTGGAACAGGTATTGTTGCTGCTAATAAAAATGAGTGGAGTGGCAGTGGCTTTTTAGCTCTTGTTGAGCAAGGTACATATTTCTCCGCTAGCGTTGATGGCACACATCAAGGTGCTTCAGGAAAAGGTGCATTGGTAAAGAATGAGTGGGGTTATTTAGCTTTCTCATATGAAAATACTATGTTGAAATCATATTTAAATGGTGAACAAGTATATGAGAAAAGCGATGCAAAACTTGTAAATGATTCTGCTCAGACATATTGGGCTCTAGGTTCATATACAGGAAAAGGAGATGATAGTATTTCTGGTGATATGGATGAGCTTCGCGTTTATAATGGAGTTGCATCAAGTGATTGGATTAAGGCTGAATATGATTCCGTAATGAATGCTTCAACTTTTGTAGAGATTGTTGATGTTGCAGAGTTAAATACAGAAGTTCCTGTTTTAGCTGTACCGAATGTTTCTAAGAATATTGATGGTACAATAACAGTAACAGTTGATGTTTCTTCAACAATACCATCAACAATTAACTGCATTGTTGGAGAAAATGTTTTTGAAATGGCAACTGACGATATAGCTCTTCCTCAAATTTATTCAGCGACAATTTCCGGAGTTGATCCTGGAACATATGTGGCAAGAATTGAGGCAACTTCTTCAAATGGAAGTGTTGTAAATAAGAGTTCATCACAATTCTATTTTGGAGCATTGAATGTTGATGTCATTTCTTCAGCAAATGAAAATACAATGGAGTCCGGATTGTTCCGAATTTCACGCTCTGAAATAGGTGCAATAGAATATGATTTAGCTATTGATTGTATCTTTACAGGTGAAGGTCTTCCTTCAACAGATTTACCTGAGAATATGGGTGTAATAATTCCTGCTGGAGAATTATATGTAGACATTCCAGTAAAGCCAGTGTATTCTCCAGAGATTGATCACGATGCAGAGGTTGTTCTTACAACTTCAGGACAATATATTGTCTTAAATTCTGTAGGTACAATGACAATTAAAAATATTGTGGACAATGTTTTTGTTTGCTATGTTTCACCTACAGGTGATGATGCTAATCGAGGCTTAACAGAAGATACTCCAAAGAAGACAATTTCTGCAGCAGTAGAGGCATTGATTCCATATTCAGAAGGAAAAATTTGTACAGTATATGTTGCAGAAGGTTTGTACAAAAATTCTAGACCTGTTTATGTAACAAATGCTATCCATGTCTTAGGAATGAGCGAAACAATTTCTGATGTTGTTGTTTCAAATTCTATTGATATAGGATGGAATGATCAAAATCAGAGAAACTTTATTTTAAATCATAAGGATGCAGTGGTTGCAGGAATGACACTTCAAAATGGTGGCTGCCTGAACATGCTTCAGGGCGGAAGCATATTTATTGATAAAAATGGTGGCACTGTATCAAACTGTGTTATTGAAGCTGCTTATACATACTTAAATTCATATGCTTCAGGTGCAAGGCTGGAGGCAGGACTTGTTACACACTGCATATTTAGAGATAATCTTTGTGGCAGTGATTGTGGAGATTGGCAGGGTTATGCACGTGGTGGTGTTCTTGAGTTAAATGGTACTGCAAGAGCAGAGAACTGTTTACTTGAAAACAATTCTCAATATCAAAATGTTTCTTTAGTTCATTTGTACAGTAATTCAATTATGCGTAACTGTACAATCATTAATTCAGGCTTAAGCGTAACAAATGCTTATTGTAAGGAATTTTCTCCTCTTCTTCTTGACTCTAATTCTCAGGCTATCAATGTTGTAATTGCTGGTGTAACAAACAAGATTGACGGGGCTGCATGTGGTCCTACAGGAAAAGTTGCTAACTTCATTAACGGTGCTGTAGATTGTGATATCACAGGCTTAGGCTTTAATGAAAATACAATTGTTGGTACAAAAGAGGATTTCTTCACAAATTATGCTGATGGTAATTACCGACCAAAGACAGGCGGTGTGTTAGCAAACGCAGGTCTAAATTATGAGGGAATGTCATTATACGATCTTACTGGCACACAGCAGCGCGTAATCGGTGGCCGCATTGATATTGGCTGCTATGAGTCATATGATGCAGGAACATTATTGATACTTAAGTAAAAAGATTTCAGCCATTGTGGAAAATATAATATGCTACATAATCTGACATTAAAAAAGAATATTCGCACATTTTCTGTATCTCCTGAAAATTTGACAGGAGAAAAAGGGAAAGGCGGCATGGCTATTGATGGTTCTGCCGCTGAAGCAGCACGCGAGCTTGGTCAAGGTTGGAAGGTTAATCCATATATAGTAATCAAGCCAGGAGAGAATGCTGTTCTTGCTAACATTAAAGGGCAAGGTGCAATTAAGCATATTTGGATTGTAGACAGTAGCAAGGCTGGAAGATTAAGCATCTTGAGAATGTATTTTGATGGTGCTGAAAATCCTTCTGTATGTGCTCCTCTTTATGATTTCTTCTGTAATGCAGATAATTTTGATTATGGTCAAATAAGCAGTCTCCCTATTTGTTATAATCCACGCCGTGGAATGAATTGCTATTTTGAAATGCCATATTTTTCAGAATTTCGCATTGAATTGGAAAACATTTATTCTGAAGATATAATGGTTTATTATCAAATAGATTGCGAGGAGAAAGAGATAGAAAGTAACAGTCTTTATTTCCATGCGCAATTTAGAAGAGCAAATCCTCTTCCGTATAAAGAACCATATACAATCCTAGATAATGTAAAGGGCAATGGAGTATATGTTGGTACATATATGCATTGGGGTGTGAAATCGAATGGCTGGTGGGGAGAAGGCGAAATCAAATTTTATATTGATGGAGACAAAGATTTCCCAAGCATTTGTGGAACAGGTACAGAGGATTATTTTGGTGGTGCATATAATTTTGATGTAAAAGGCAAGTATGTAACATTTACTACACCTTATCAAGGTTTATCAAAGATTAGCAACACAGATGAAACCTATAAATCACAGCGCTATTTTGATATGTACCGTTGGCATATTACAGATCCAATATATTTCAAATCAGATTTAAGAATTACAATTCAAGCATTGGGATGGCGTAGCAATGGCAGATATTTGCCATTGCAGGATGATATTTCTTCTGTGGCATATTGGTATTCAGATAACCTGAATGACGAATATCCTCCATTCCCATCAGCCAATGATTTAGAACTTATTTAATCAAAATAAATCTACTATAAATAACAATATAGATTTGGCGTGTAGGTCTGTAGTTGGTTTGGTTTTTCTTTATTACTAGGGTTAAATTAAAAATCAACTTGGTGTTTCACGTATATATTGTATTTCGCTACGAAGCAAGATACTGCATCGGAGTCCAAATTCTGTTAATTTTATTAAAAATGCCATATTTTTGTCACTACACGTTTAGTACATTAACATAATTCATAAGCATTTTTATATGTATTATGGTTGATGTTAATTCGGTATTCAATTGCCAGATTTTAGTCAAATGGATCTTACTAACTTTTCTTGACTAAATTCGCCGATTATTGCACAATATTACTTAGGTAATTTGCCTAAAGAAATAGGCTTCGACAATTTAAGAATTTATATGAGTACTATAACTAAAACAACCAACAGCGCTGCTGAAACTCAAGCACTTGCATACGAACTTGTTTCTCGATATAAATCTAACCCAATTATTGCTTTATATGGAGATTTAGGTGCGGGAAAAACTTGCTTTGTTCAAGGTCTTGCTTCTGCATTAGGTATTAAAGCTGCTGCTTGTAGCCCGACCTTTACAATTGTTAATGAATATATTGAGGAAGGTCCTCCACGTAAACGTTTAATACATGCAGATCTTTATCGTTTAAGTGGTCCAGAAGAGCTTGAAACGATAGGATGGGATGATTATATTCGCTCCGGAGATGCAATGGCAGTTGAATGGCCTGATCGTGCTGAAGGGGAATTCCCAGCAAATGTGATCACTGTTGATATTAGAATAGGTGATAATGCAGACGAACGCATCTTTAATATTACAATTCCAGATGACGAGGATAAACCGAAACAAAAGAGTTGTGTCTCCCATTCTACAATTACTGAAGATGTTCTAAAAAAAATAGTAAATGACCCTGCTACCAAAATTTTACAAGAAGGTCGTAATTTAACGGTTAAAGCAAAAGTTAAATTAGAAGATGGAACAGAGGTGGATGCTGCAATTAAACGATTTCCACCAAAAAATCTTTTCCGACGAATTATTGAAATAGGTAAACCAACGAAGGCTACAAAATCGTTTTATGCAGCAGAGCATTTGTTCTGCAAGGTCGGTAATGTTACTCCAGAGCCGTTAGCTTTGATTGATAATGGACCAGCTTATGAAAGTTGGTTTGTTTCAAAATTCGAGCAAGGAATTACTTCATTTGGTCAGGAGCTTATTAAACTTTATAATTCAATGGGCCCATGTTCAAAATTAATGGATTTATTGAAACTTGTTGCTGAAAAATGCTGTGAAATGCATGATTTGGGATTCCAACATCGAGATTTGGGAAACCAAAATATTATGATTTCTAAGCGGAGTATAGGAACAATTGTGTTGTTCATTGATTTAAATCGATCTCGTAGATATAAACAGCCATTAACAAACAAACAAAGAGGGCGTGATTTATCTCGAATAAGTTTACCTTCTAATTTGTATAAAATTTTTCTCAGAATGTATTGGCATGGAGAAGAGCCTCCTAAGGATTTTATTAAATGGGAGAAAATTTATCGAGAACGATTTGCTCGACATACTGTCACAAGAAAATATAGACATCCATTCCGTAACAGGAAGGAGCTAAAATCTTCTCCAAAAAGTGTTTGTTTTGTTCGTAATACAATTTGGATTTGGGATAATCGATCTGAGCAGCCTATTTCTGTATATGATGTTGATCAGAAAAATGAACTTAAAACATTAGCTAAAAAACATGTTAGTGTACTAAAAAAAATAAAAGGTATTTTGAAAAACGAAAAATTTATTCGCATTAGACTTTATGAACAACCAATATTAAATTTTGCGAATAGACTTTTTGTTTCTATATCTGGAGATGCTCATCGTTTTACTAGAGAGCAACAGCTTCTCAGCGAGCTTGGATGCACTGGAGTGCACATTAAATTTTATTTTCATGAAGGGTTTGGTGTTTTAAAAGAAAAATGCAATACTTTGCAAACCTTGATTGCTGCTGGATATAAGGTTGCTATAACTCTTGTGCAAAATCGTGAAGCAGTGCTAAATCCAAAACGTTGGGCTGAATTTGGTGCTACTGTTTTGAAAGAGTGCGAAAAAGGAATTTATTGGGTTCAAGTAGGGCACGCAATTAATCAACCCAAATGGGGTTGTTTTGACTATAATGATGCTGTTAAACTTTTTGAACCTATGATTCAATGGAAACAAGATTTTCCTAATATAAAGTTTATAGGTCCATCATTGGGTGATTATGATTTGGATTATTTGATAGGATTACTCAAACAATTGCCTGATAATATTTATTTTAGTGCTGCATCACAACAATTATATGTTGATAAGTTTGGAGCGCCAGAAAGTAAATATCAAAAAATAGCGGCAATTGATAAACTTATCCGATTAAGGGCTACAACAAACACATCAAGAAAAATTGGAGAACAATTATTAATATCAGAATTTAATTGGTCTTTGATTGGTACGAGAGAATGGTCTCCTGTGGCTGCACCATATGAAATGTCGAATAGTTATGAAAAAGATCCAAGAGTTTCTGAGCGCGATGCAGCTGTGTTTATCGTTAGATATGCATTTATTGCTTTAGCTTCAGGTGTTGCTGCCTCAATGGTATATTGGCAATTAGCTGCACATGGTTTTGGATTGGTTGATCCTGGAGCAGATGAAGATTTCAATCAACAACAATGGAGAAAACGCCCAGCGTTTGAGGCGCTTTCTGTATTTTTCACATTATTGAAAGA
The DNA here is from genome assembly GCA_017648065.1 of Kiritimatiellia bacterium. GTDB lineage: Bacteria > Verrucomicrobiota > Kiritimatiellia > RFP12 > UBA3636 > RGIG990. The sequence goes on from JAGCJJ010000027.1 coordinate 40,871, forward strand.
TGCTCATTTTATCAGAGCTATCCAAGCAGATCATGATGCTAAAATTTGGATTCTCGAATTTAAGGATAGTAATGAAAAGCATATTGTTGTTAGTTGGACATCTGATGCTTTAGCAGATAGATCAATGCCAAAATTAGATTTTGAAGTAAAGACGGTTGTAGATACCTTTGGTAAAACAATTTCTGCACCAGGTAAACTATTAACAGATCCTGTATATTATATTGGCAAGTAAGAAAGAGTTTTAAAATGTTTGTTTATACAACACGTGGTGTTTGCTCAAAAAGTATTGAGCTTGATGTAGAGTCTGGTATTGTTACCTATTGCAAGATAAATGGAGGTTGCAGAGGTAATACACAAGGTTTAGCAAAAATGGTGATTGGGCGAAAAGTAGAAGATGTAATTTCATCGCTTAAAGGAATACAATGTCAAGGTTCTACTTCTTGCCCTGATCAATTAGCTTGTGCTCTTGAGCAATATCTATTGCAGACATCAGGAGAAAAGTAATGTCAGAAAAAAAATCTGAAGCATTGCCTTCTTCCGTAGTAGCTGAGCAAGCGACAGAAAATCTTGCTGCACAAGATTGTGATTTAGTAGATATAAAATCAATTCCATTATCAAAGCGTTTAATGAAGCTATTCTTCTTATTTATGAAGATAGCTTTATGCGTTGTTGGTGGTGGCTATGCAATTATTGCAGCCGCAGAAGAAGTGTTTGAACAAAAACTTAAATGGCTACCCAAAGGCGATTTAATAAATCATTTGCCTGTTTTTCAAACAATACCTGGTTTGATTACTGGAAACTCTGCAATGTATGTTGGTTATAAAATTGCAGGATTTTTTGGAGCTGTTGTTTCTTTGGTAGCAGTGGCACTTCCATCATTTGTTATAATTTCATTTGTCGCTGTTGGTTTCTCATGGTTGCCTACTGATAATCCTTATGTGCAAGGTGCATTTGTTGGTGTGCGCTCAGCATTAGCAGGTGTAGTTGCTGCAACAGTAATTAAATCTTGGCCAAAGATCATGCATGGCTGCTGGGCTTGGCTTTATATGCCTATAAGTTTGATAGGCATTATGTTCTTAAAGATAAATGCTGCTTACTTTCTTCTTGGAGGAATTTTATTTGGCGTTGTCTTTATGCTAATTATGGTGCCTATTTATAATCGCCTTTTTAAGAAAGAAAAGGAGGTTAAATAGTTATGCAGATTTATTTAGTTCTCTTTTTAGTTTTTGCACAATTTGGTTTATTGTGTTTTGGTGGTGGTAATGTACTAACACCAATTTATATTGACGAGCTAGTAGAGGGACGTGGTTGGTTAAGCCCTGAAGAGTTTGGTAATCTACTAGCAATTGCACAAATGACACCTGGCCCAATAAGTGTTAATGCTGCAACTTTTTTTGGGTATAATGTTGCTGTTGATGTTTTCCCAGGAAATCATCTTGCCGGATTTCTTGGTGCAGGTATTTCAACATTTGCACTTTTATTGCCATCATTCATTTTAATGATGATTGTGCTTAGGACGCTCGAGAAGCATGAAAAGGGTCGCGGTATGAAAAGCATCATGTGGGGTGTTGGTCCCGCAACAATTGGTTTAACAATTGTGGCTATGATGATTTTTATTGAAATGTCTGTCTTTACACAAGCTATTCCATGGAAAGCTTTAGTTACAGGAGCAACAATCCCTGAGGGCTTTGCAATTCGTCCTTTTGCTTTATTTTTATTTATTGCTTCTACTTGGGCATTAACTAAAAAAGGTAAACGTCTTTCAATTATGGCAGTAATATTTATTAGTGCGGTTTTAGGCGCTATTTTCTTAAAATGTTAGCCTTAGTTCAAAAGCAGAATTTTAAAGAAAGACGATTTAGAAATGGATGTAAAAATAGAAGAAACGTGGAAAGAAATTCTTCAGCCTGAATTTAATGCTCCATATTTTGCTAATTTAGTTTCTTTTGTAAAGAGTGCATACAAAAGTGGAATTGTATATCCACCAGGAGCACAAATTTTCGAAGCATTCAATAGAACTCCGTTTGATAAAACAAAGATTGTTATATTAGGACAGGATCCATACCATGGTCCTAATCAAGCTCATGGGCTTTGCTTTTCTGTTCAGCCAGGGGTTCAGGTTCCTCCTTCACTAGTTAATATTTATAAAGAGCTTGAAGAAGAATATAATGTTCCTTTTACAAATCGCAATGGTGATCTACGACATTGGGCTGATCAAGGCGTACTTTTACTTAATGCCACACTAACAGTAAATGCTGGTTGCGCAGGCAGCCATCAAGGCAAGGGTTGGGAAACTTTTACAGATGCTGTAGTTCGCAGACTTGCTGAAAAACGTAAGCGTTTAGTGTTTATGCTTTGGGGCAGCTATGCACAACGCAAGGGAGCGTTTATTGATCGCACACAACATCTTGTTTTAGAAGCTCCTCACCCTTCACCATTATCTGCCTATAGAGGATTTATAGGTTGTGGACATTTTAAAAAGGCAAATGATTATTTGCTTGAGAACGGCTTAGAACCGATAAAGTGGTAAAATTATGAATTTTGATTTATATTTAGCATTAGATACTGAATTTGTTTGGACAAGAACGTATTATGCAAAGCTTGGACTTATTCAAGCAGCCTTTCCAAAAGGCTCAAATATTTTAGAATATACATTGCCTGAACTAATACCATGCAATAAAGAGTCCGAAACACAAGAGTTATTACTGATTGATCCATTTGAAGCTTATGTGGATTCATTAGCAGCTGCAATTAAAAATCCAGGAATAGTTAAAATCTTCCATGCTTCTAGTCAAGACCTACAGCATTTGCATATATGGAGTGGAGCATTACCAAAAAATATTTTTGATACATCTATAGCTGCTGCCTATTGTGGTTTGGGTGCAAATGTGTCGCTTCAAAAGCTTTTCAAAGAGCTTTTGAATATAGAGCTTCCAAAAACAGAAACACAATCTGATTGGTGTCGTCGCCCTTTGACTCCTGAGCAGCTAGAGTATGCAGTTGATGATGTGCAATTATTACCCGAAGCTGCGAGGGTGTTATGCGAGCGTTGCAAAGATTTAGGGACGCTCGAGTATTTATGTCAAGATATGAAGCTCTTAGATGCTCCTGAGCTATATACAGAGTTTCCAATTGAAGAAACGTGGAAAAAATTTAATCCAAGCCCAAAGCTCATGAAAAATGAAAGAGCGACTGCCCGCTATTGTGCATTGATGGCATGGAGAGAGGAACTAGCACGAAAGTACGATGTGCCTCGTGTACGAATTGCCGAGAATGGAGCAATAGTTGAAGCAAGCTTGCATTTTCCAAAAACAGAAGATGCTGCACGAACCGCAGGTATAAAAGCTAATTATATTGCTGACTATTTAACAGCTGTTCCAGCTATTCTTTCTGCAGAGCTTCC
>JAGCJJ010000028.1 GCA_017648065.1 Kiritimatiellia bacterium
AATGTTAGTTGCGATTATAGCAACATCACAATCTATATTTGCTGCTGCAACAGAAAAATTACCAACAGCAGTGCGAGTAGATACAACGTCTGCTTATGGTGCTGTTTCTAGTGCATCAGCTACACATAATTCATATCCAGCATCAAAGGCATTTGATAAAAATAAAGCCGATACCAATGGTCGCTGGCTTTCTGTAATTGGTGACAATATGTTTCTAGTATATGCATTTAAAGAGCCAACATTAGTTAATGCTTTAACTGTAGTTGCTGGTCACGATAATAAGGGTGGCTCGAATAGCACAGGGCGAGCTCCAAAGTCATGGACCTTTGAAGGATCGAATGATGGAAAAGATTGGACTATTCTTGATACACAAACAAGTGAAACAGGCTGGTCCAATGGCGAAGAGCGTTACTATTCCTTCACGAATGGAGAAGCTTACAAATATTATAAGTATAATTGTACCGCACTTAATGGTGGAACAGATTACCTCCAGCTATGGGAGTTAGAGTTTTATCAAAATATCGGATTTAAAAATGTTGCGATTACATGTGATGATTCTTCAACCTTTACTATCTCTGGAAAGCTATCTAATGGAATAGCTGGGGATGTGTATACAATTGTTAATGATGGTATAACATCAGCAACAAATCTCATCCAGACAGCGGTTGAAGAAGACTCTTCATTTTCTAGTGCAATCTCAAATCTAGAAGACAATAAGACTTATCAAGTTTCTTTGCTATTACAAGGCGATCGTTTTGTAATCGAAGAGCCTATGGGCGAAATTTATACTGGTGCGTTATCTTTTAGTAATTCAGTAAATGCCAAAGAATTTGGCTTAGTTCCTGGTGGTGTAACTGTTTCCCGTGCAAATGCAGATGCATATCCTTTAACAGTAAATTACACTATTACTTCAACAGACACTAACGCAGCTGAAGGCACAACTTGGCAGGTGCCGGTATCTATAACAATTCCTGCAGGATCCGTAAGTGCAGTGCTACCGGTTGTGCCAATACTTGATCACAATGTAAACCAAAACATCACTTTAACAATCAGTCTTGCAGCTGGTAATTATGCTCTACCTAATGATAATGCAGCAAATATAACTCTTATCAATCAAGAAAAATTGACAATATTTAATTTTGCAAATAAGCGAGAGATAGCTCTATCTGAAACAGCAATAGAAAAAATAGGAGAAGGAGTATATACAGATTTCCCAGTGCTATTGCGCTTGCCACAAGACGTTTCTGAGAAATTTAACTCAGAAAAAGGCTGCGATTTATTAATTAAAGACGAAAATGGCACAGAGCTTTCATTTGATGTTGAGTCTTTTGATCCAGCTGGAGAAACTCTAGTTTGGGTTAAGATACCATCTCTTACAGCAGAGACAAAGTTAACAATATTCTATAATGGTGTTGAAAACTATGAAAATGATTCAACAAAGGTATGGGATGACTTTGTTGGTGTATGGCATTATTCAAAGGATGAAGCAGGTGGAACTGTAGTTAAAGATGCTTCAGCAAATGGACTTGATGCATATCCAAATGTAGAAGGATCAGCAGTTTCAATCTACGAAGCAGGTCCTGGTGGCTTATCCGCTCTTGCAACCTCTTCTGCAATGAGGGCTCCAGATTATGATGCATATCTTGATAATGTAGCAGTTTTTTCAGCATCTGGTTGGTTTAAGCTACCTTCTCAAGTAAATTCTTATGTTACTTTCTTTAGCAAGAAGACAGGCCTTGAATGGAATAATGCCACTGGTTGGTATATAGAAATGAGCCAAAGCACGACGAAGGCAAATCTTGTTTTAACAAAAACTTCATCGTTCAATTTTAAAGATGTTTCTCAAAATTGGAATTACTTTAATGTTGTTTCAGATGGGACAACGGTTAAAGTATATATAAATGGTTCTAAAACCCCTGTAGCATCCCCAACATATACGATTAAATCTAGTGGCAAGGTTGCAACAATTAGTGGGGCTAGTGGTTCTTATAAAGAATATCGAGTACGGAATTCTGTTTCAACTCCAGATGAAGTAGCCCTTGAATATGCTACAGTTGCAGATGCTCAATTTTTTGTATTTGATGAAGAGCAAGCAGTAGATGCTCAAGCTCCTGTTTTTAACGATCCAATTATTTCGCAAAATTCAGATGAGACATTTTCTATTTCGGTAGAGCTGGTTGAAAACACAGGAGATATTGGTGTTATTTATGATTCCGGTTATATAATTATAACAAATATGATTGAATCTGCAGCTCAACCAGGAACGTATGTAGATACACCAACAAATCTACCTGCTGACCGCACCTATAAGTGTTCTGCATACGGTATTGCACCAACAGGAACTGAGGTTTTTGCAAAGGGTGGTATTTTCTATAATGGAGACATTTCCATTGAAAAGCTTTCAGATGCAAATGAATATAAGCTTGTACCAGGCGTATTTCGCATTTCACGTGCAGATACAGCATACGATCTTGTTGTTAATATAGAAATTGCTGGCTCAGCAGTGGATGGGCAGACTTTTGAGCCTATTCCTTCAACAGTTACAATTCCTGACGGCTCAACCTATGTTGACATAAGCGTTACACCAAAAATTGATTCAGTTATTGTTTCTGATTCGAGTGTTGTTGTATCTCTTGCCGATGGCTTATATAATGTAAATGCGTCAGCGGCATCCTCAGAGATGACGATTATCAATCTGGTTGCTCCAGCAGGCTATAATACATGGATAGCTAGCGAGGATGGTCTTGCATCAGAAGGAAGCAACTGGTCTATGGGGCGTGCACCTATTGCTAGTGATAAAGTTTTATTTGATGGAGATTTTACTTCAGCAAATTGTGAATGGGATTCTGCTGAAGAGGTAACAGTTGCAAGCTGGACTCAAAAAGAAAATTATTCAGGAACAGTTACTATTGATACTGTATTCCCAGAAAAGGGCGAGTTTACATCACTCAATGTAAATGGAGATATGAGCATTTTGGGTGGTACATTGACACACCAAACACACACAGCAAATGCAAAAGAAGACACATATCGACTTCGAGTAAATGTTGGTGGGGATTTAACTGTTGGTGCCACTGCAAAAATCACTGCAACAGGTAAGGGTGGATATGGAGGCCATTCTTTGTCTGGAGCTTCAGCCCATGGTGGAAGCTATAATGGCAATCTTTCCTACGGCAGTCTGACAGAGCCATACAATGTTGGTGCTGGAGCTAGTGCCGATGGAACGTATTCAGCTCGTGGTGGCGGTGCAATATGGATGGAAATTGCAGGAACAGCTTTTGTTAATGGTCCTATTGAAGCAAATGGCATTGAGGCATGGGGTCAATGGAATGGATATGCAGGAGCAGGTGGTTCTGTATATATTAAGGCATCATCCATTGAGGGTTCTGGAAAAATTTCAGCAAATTGCAATAATTTAAGTCAAGGTAGCAATAATGTTACAGGAGCAGGAGGAAGAGTGTCTATTCTTCTTACTGATAGTGAACCAGAAAATTATTCTTTAGATTTAGTTACAGCCTATGGAGGAAAATCTTCATATGCTAACGTTGGTGGCGTCGGAACAGTGCTTGTTCGTTCACCAGCAAATCCAAATGGAATTCTTTATTTGAAGGACCGCTCTGGTTCAAATAAGTATGGTCAGTATGGATATCGACCAAAAGTTAATCAGCTAACAGTTATCCCTAAGGAGCAGACATGGGTAGTTGACGGAATTGTTTTTGGTGAAAATTCCATATTGCGAGTTCCTACAGGTACAACCTTGAGCTTGACACGTGGCTTTGAGTCAATTTCATCAACAGCTGCGGCTATTGATGAGTCTGGACTATTGCTTGATGGAGGTTCTCTTGTAATACCAGAAGCTGAAAACCACACAATTTCAGGAAAGTGGATTTTCCAGTCAGCAAAAGGTTACACCATCAATGGCAATTTGACTGTTACAGATGGAGCAGGTGTGGGAACAATGCTATTATACGTTGATAACACGAATAATGTACGCACCTGTAGTTTAACAGTAACAGGAGATATGACGGTTGATGAAGGAGCATTTATACGCGCAAGGCGTGGTGGCTACATGACCTATGGAGCAGCAACAGTTGGAGGAGAGTCTCGTTCTATTCATGGAGGACAGAATGCACAACATAAGTCAATAGTTGCTTATGACTCATTCTTTAATCCATGTCATCCTGGTGCATTTGGTCATGATGTTGGCTGGGCAAATGTTGGTGGCGGTGCCGTTGAGGTAGTGGTTGATGGAGTACTAACACTTAATGGAACAGCTACAGCAAGTTCAATAGCAAAGGAGGCCCGTTGTGGTGCTGCTGGAACTATAAAAATTACAGCTGCACGCCTTGAGGGTACAGGTGAGATCGCTGCAAATGGCAGTGCAAGAAATTACACTGTAGGCGATTTAACTGATGGAGCTGGCGGAGGTGGTCGTGTTGCAGTCCGTCTAACAGATGCTGATGCAACCTTTACAGAAGAATGGATTTCAAAAATCAATGCAAAAGGCTTCTATGCAAAAAAAGCAGGAGCAGGAAATTCTTCATCTGCGGGTTCTGTTTATCTTCAGGATGGCAGTAAGGCAGAGGGGCATGGTTTAATTATTATCCGTAATACTGGAGAAGCGGAAAATAATATTGCATTTACATCAATTCCATCATTAAAGGGTGGAGGCGAGAATGATGATTTCCGTCATGCTTCAATACAAATTGAGGATATCGCACATGTGAAGCTTGCTGCAAGCTTTAAGGCACGTACTCTCGCTATTGAGGAGGGATCAACACTTGACCTAAACAATAGTGAACTTGTTGTTGCTGAGGCATCAATAAATGGTGTACATCTTGGTTCAGGTGTATACTTCCCAACAGATGAAGAAGTAGCAGGCTATTTGCTTGATACATCTGCAGAAGCAGCTGGTTCATTGCGTGTAACTGGTTCAGCACTGATAATAATTGTTAAGTAAGTAAAAAACAGTTACATTAAAGTAAGGAGCAAGAGCATTCGCAAAGCCGATCCTCTTGCTCTTTTTCATTTCATACCTACACGTCATTGCATTCATTTTTTGCGCTTTTCGGCATTATGCAATTTTCCGTTATTAGTTTTACTCTAAATTAGGGTTGACTTTACTTGCGCTTGTTGTTGCTATTTGGTAAAATTTGTTTACAAATTTGTTAATTGAGAGTGAATTTTACTATGAGTATACCATATAATTTTAAGGCAGCAAGCCCTGTGTGGGAAGAGGGCACAACAAAACAAATGAATCGTAGTTTGAGCTTTTGCTATGATTTAACTAAAACTTCATCAGCAGTACTTGCACTAACTGCTTCCAGTTCTTTTGTAATATTGGTTAATGGTTGTTTTGTTGCCCATGGTCCAGCTCGCTGTGCTCATGGTTTCTTCCGAGTAGATGAATATGAATTGGCTCCATATCTGACAAAAGAAATAAATCGTGTAACAATTCGCGTTGTCGGATACAATGTAAATTCATATTGCTACCTTAATCAGCCATCATTTCTAGTTGCTGAAATTATTTCAAATGGAGTAGTTCTTGCTGCAACGGATATCTCAGGTTTTGAGTGTTTTGCAACAGATGAACGCATTATTAAAACTCAACGCTTTTCATTCCAACGTACCTTCGTTGAAGCATATAATTTTACAAGTGGTTCTCCTTTTGAATATGAACAAAAATGTGGCACTGTAGGAACAAAAGTTTCCATTGCTTCAGCACAGGCAGGAAATTTTATTGCAAGAGAGATCCCGTATTCATCTAATGAAGTTTTATTACCTCAAAGTGTTTTCCAATGTGGCACGGTCTCATATTCAGAAAAAGAAAAATATTATGCTGGACGAGAGCTTACTCCTAAAGCTGATTTTATTACCTATAAGTTAGACGAGCTGGAGGTTGCAAATTTTCGCGAAGCAGGTAAACTGGATTTTTCTACTCCATCTCCACTTTCTATTTCAAATAAAGATGAGGTTGCTATTAAATCGGATTCATATGTTGATTTAGATTGGGGCGTAAATTATTCTGGTATTTATGCATTTACTATTGAAGCAGAAGGCGATGGTGAACTATTTGTCATATTTGATGAGATTCTTTCAGACAATCAAATCTATGCAAATCGTCTTGGTGCTTCTCAACTGATTCATTTTAAACTGCAAAAAGGAATTTGCAACTTTATTTCAGCTGAGCCATATGTAATGCGTTATACACGCTTAGTCGCAAAAGGTACTGATATCACAGTTAAGAAATTACGCCTTTATCATATTGCTTTCCCATATGCAGAAATAAAAACTAAGTTTATTGGAAATGATGAGCGCATGAAGAAAATCTATTCTGCAGCAATAGAAACCTTTCGTGCGAATGCTGTAGATATCTATATGGATTGCCCATCACGCGAGCGTGCAGGCTGGCTCTGTGATAGCTTCTTTACATCACGAGTTGAATTTGCTCTTACAGGAAAAGCAACTCTTGAAAAGTGTTTCCTTGAGAATTTCATTCTCCCAGAGAAGTTTGAATTTCTTCCTGAGGGTATGCTTCCAATGTGTTACCCTGCAGATCATAATGACAAGACTTTTATTCCAAATTGGGCAATGTGGTATGTGCTTGAATTGCGCGAATATTTCCACCGTACAAGAGATGCTGAGTTTATTGAAAGAGCAAAGCCTAGAATGTATGCATTGCTAAATTATTTTAAGCGCTTTGAAAATGAATATAGCTTGCTTGAAAATTTAGAGAGTTGGATTTTTGTTGAATGGTCACGTTGTAATTCTTTAGTTCGTGATGTTTCATTCCCAAGTAATATGGTTTACTCTGAGGTCTTAAATGCTATGGCAGAGCTTTATGGTGATGCTTCTCTTGCACAAAAGGCACAGCTGATTAAAGAGAATATAAATAAACTAGCGATGACATCTTCTAGTTTTTATTGCGATAATGCTATTCGCAATGAAGCAGGCGAGCTAGTTCTCAGTGGGGAAAGAACAGAAGCTTGCCAATATTATGCATTTTTCACAAATGTAGCTACGCCAACCAACAATCCAGAGCTTTGGAAAATTTTAGTAAACGATTTTGGATATGCGCGTGCAGAGAAAGGTTTATATCCTGAAATTTGGCCAGCAAATGCATTTATTGGAAACTACTTGCGCTTAGATTTGTTAAATCGCTATGGTTACAAGGAAGAGCTTTATGATAATATTAAAGGCTATTTCTATTATATGGCAGAGCGAACAGGTACTCTTTGGGAGAATGTTGGTGCAGAGGCAAGCTGTAACCATGGGTTTGCATCACATGTAATTTATTGGCAAAAAGCACTCGGATTGCTCGCTTAATGATTTTTCAATTTAATATAATAAACAGGAGATAAAAATGAATTTTACAAATCCAGATACAGCACCACTTTTTGATAAGCAGCTATACATCTTTGACATGGATGGAACCATATATCTTGGAAGCAAGATTTTCCCATTTGCAATTAAATTTATCAATAATCTAAGAGCAGCTGGAAAGAAGATTTTGTTCTTTACAAATAATGCTTCTCATACAACAGATTTTTATGTTGAAAAATTAACAAGACTTGGCTTTTCTCCAACAAGAGAAGAAATCATGACATCAGGTGATGTTACTATTGAATTTCTTAAGCGACACAGACAAGGCAAGAGTGTTTATCTTGTAGGTACAGATGAGCTTGTAGAGAACTTCCGTGAAAATGGAATTACAATTCTTTCAGGTAAAGAGGAGAGTGCTGATATTGTTGTAACCAGTTTTGATACAACACTTACATATGAGAAGCTAGATAATGCTTGTCGTTTTGTACGTAATGGAGCAGAATATCTTTCTACTCATCCAGACTTTAATTGTCCAACTGAGTCAGGATTTATTCCAGATAGTGGTGCGATTGCTGCATTTGTAACAGCATCAACTGGTAAGGCTCCAACATATTTTGGAAAACCACATAAAGAGACAATTGAGATGATATGTGAAGCAACTGGCTTTGCATGTAGCGAGATGTGTATTTTTGGAGATCGTCTTTATACAGATATTGCTGTTGGCAAGCGTCACGGAGTTACTGCAATACTTGTACTTTCTGGTGAGACTACTGAAGAAGATGTAGATGCAGCTGAGGAGGCAGATAAACCAGACTATGTATTTGACTCTCTGGAGAATGTAGATCAAATCATGTTTCCATAGATTTGTAAAGGCTTGCATTTGACCCGTAAACTTAATTTTTAACAATGTATTCACTATTGAATTTATTTCCAATAATATGGTAAAATGCTATCAAGAATTTAATCATAAATTGTGGACAATAATTTAAGAAAGGTTTATCCAATGTCACACTTTTATCCAAATGTACACCTTGATCGTATCAAGGAAGCTCATAACCGTATTAAAAGAGAAGATTTATATGGCGAGAGAATTAAGCTGGACCTAGAAGTAGCTGTAACTCCAGAGCCAATTCCATATGCAAAGCGACTAGAGTTGGAATATAAGCCAATTAAGCAGGGCGAAGTTTGGGGTAACAAATTTGATTGCGCATGGTTCCATATGACAGGTGAAGTTCCAGCTTCATGGAAAGGTAAGACAGTTGCTCTTCAAATTGAAACAAATGGTGAATCACTTCTATTTGATGAGACAGGTTGCCCAATTTATGCATTCACAGATGCAGCAACATTTGATACTGACTATCGTAAGGATCGCCTAATTCTTTTTGATGAGTGCAAAGGTGGTGAGAAGGTAGACTATTGGTTAGACGCAGCAGCAAACTCATTGTTCGGTCTTTCTCGTTATGCAAATCCACATCGTGAGGAATGTGATCCAGCAGATTTACATGGTAAGCATACTTCTTCAGTTATTCGCATTGATATTGCTCAGTTTGATAAGCTAGTTCATGAGCTACGCGTTGACTTGGAAATCATTATTGATTTAATTAGCTGCTTGCCTGATGAGAATCCACGTAAGTTCCAGGTGATTCGTCTAACTAGCCGTGCACTTGATTTCTTGCCTCAGGAGCGTGGTGGTCCAGCTGCAGTACGTGAAGCACTAAAGCCAATCTTTGAGCTAGGTGCAGACCCTGCCACATTGGATGTTACAGCAATTGGTCATGCTCATATTGATACGGCTTGGCTATGGCCTGTACGCGAGACAATCCGCAAGACTGGTCGTACATTTGCATCTCAAATCCACAATATTGAAAAGTATCCTGGCTTCAAGTTTGGTGCATCTCAGCCTCAGCTATATGCTTTCACAAAGGAAAATTATCCAGCTCTTTATGAGAAGATTAAGAAGGCAGTTGCTAATGGCGATTGGGAGCTACAGGGCGGTATGTGGGTAGAAGCAGACTGCAATATCCCTAGTGGTGAGTCATTGGTACGTCAGATGCTTGTTGGTAAGCACTTCTATATGGATGAATTTGGTCAGGATGTAAAGAATCTTTGGATTCCTGACGTATTTGGTTACTCTGGCAATCTTCCTCAGATTATGAAGAAGGCTGGCGTAGACTACTTCCTTACACAGAAGCTTTCATGGAATCGTTACAATCGCTTCCCACATAATTCATTTATGTGGCGCGGTATTGATGGCAGTGAGGTATTCACTCACTTCCCACCAGAGGATAACTATAACTCACCATTGCTTCCAAGCCAGCTAAAGAAGCACGAGCGTAATAACCAGGAGGCAGGCCTGATCAATGAGGCAATCTGCTTGTTCGGTATCGGTGATGGCGGTGGCGGCCCTTCTTACACATATCTTGACAGAGCATCACGTGTAGAGAACTTGAATGGTTGCCCACGCGTTCACTATGGTTTTGCTCAGACAACTTTGGAGAAGCTTGCTTCATATAAGGATGAGCTTGATACTTGGGAAGGTGAACTATACTTTGAGTTCCACCGTGGTACATTCACTACTCAGGCAGATGTAAAGCTTTGGAATCGTCGCTGCGAAGAGGCTCTTCGTTTGGCAGAAATGATGGCATCTATTGGTGGCATTGCAGATTATCCAGCAGAGCAGTTTAAGGCACTATGGAAGCGCTTCCTAATAAATCATTTCCATGATATTATTCCTGGCTCATCAATTCATCGCGTATATGCTGAGGCAATTCCTGAGATGAAGCGCATTGTGGCAGAGTGTTATGATATCGCAAATGCTGTAGCAAAGCGTTTGTTTAAGGAAAATAAGGAAGCAGCAACATTGTTCAACCCATCTGCAACAGATTTCTCTGGTATGGTAACTCTGCCAGGCGAATTTACAAGTGCAGCAGTAAATGGTAAGCCATTGGTTGTACAATGCGAGGCAGGTGAGTGCATGGCAAAGGTAACAGTTCCTGCTCAGAGCTTTGTTGTTCTTGAGTTAGGTAAGGCAGCTCCTGCTGTCGTTGAGTCTATGCCAATTGACTCAGGTATCACAATTCTTGAGAATGATCTCGTTTCTTATCGCTTCAATAATAAGCTTGAACTGATCAGTGCATACGATAAGGAGCTAAAACGCGAATTTATTGCTCCAAATGCAGTAGGTAATAAGCTTGCTCTATACGATGATCATCCTCATACTTATGATGCATGGGATATTGACGAATATGCAATAAGAATGCAGACACATGAGCCAGAAATTGAATCAATCGAGAAGTTGACTGGTCCTGCTCGTACAGGTATTATGGCTGTAATGAAGCTAGGTGATGCAAGCTCATTTGTTCAGCATGTATGGTTGGAAAAGGACAGCAAGCGTCTTGACTTTGTGAACGATGTAAACTGGAATGAAAACCACAAGCTAGCTCGTGTTGAATTCCCTGTAGCAGTTCATGCTCTTGAGGCTCGTTACGAGGTTCAGTATGGTACAATTGGCCGTGCAACCCACAATAATACTAAGTGGCAGTATGCTCAATTTGAGTGTCTAGGTCATCGTTTCGTTGATTACTCAGATCTTGATGCTGGTGTAGCATTGCTAACAGACAGCAAGTATGGCTATTGCGTAAAGAATGATGTAATGAGCATCTCATTACTACGTTCACCAACAGAGCCAGACCCAATTGCTGACAGAGGCATGCATCACTTTGTATATAGCTTCCTACCACATGCTGGCAATTTGACAATGTCTGAATGTCCTGTACTTGCAAATGCTGCAATTATCAATCAGGGCGTAGCAATGCTAGAGGGTGTTGAGGGTGCAGCTCAGCTACCAGTTAAGGTAGAGGGTCGCTATGTAGATTTGTCTGTTGTTAAGAAGGCTGAGAAAGAGGATTGCTTCGTAATTCGTATTGCAGAAACCTCTGGTCACAACACAACAGCAAAGCTATCATCTGATGTATATCCAAATGCACGCTTTGTTGAGTGCGACATTTGCGAATGGAATGCATATAGCAAGGAATTGGCAAATGGCAGCGAGGTAAGCTTGAAGCCATTTGAGTTCAAGACCTTCAAGGTTCTTGTTTAATTCATAACAAGCATTTATTTGTAAACTACGCCACAAAGTTTGTGGCGTAGTCAATAAAATGAAAGCATTCCATTTTAAGTCGCTCCCATCAACAAATGATAAGGCAATGGAGCTCGCACAGCAATCAGCAAGCGAGCTCTCTGAATTCTCATATGTAGTTGCTGAGGAGCAGACCAATGGGCGCGGACGTAATGGCAACAGCTGGAGCTCAGCTCCGGCTGTTGGGCTTTATATGAGCATGATTTTGCGTCCAACTCTTCCTTTGGAATATATTCCGCAGCTCACACTTGTTGCAGGCGTTGCGATATGTGAAGCATTGCAGACCCTGCCACAAAAGGGTGGAGCGGCCACGATTGGTCTTAAGTGGCCAAATGATATTTTAATAAACGAACGCAAGGTGGCAGGCATTTTATGTGAAGCATCGCTTCAGGGAGACTCTGCCACAATTATTGTTGGAATAGGCATCAATATTTCTGCCACAAGAGAGCAGTTGCCTTCTCGCGTAATATACCCTGCCACATCGTTAATGCTTGAGGGCATTGAGGCAGACCCTGCCACATTGGCAGAGCAAGTTGCAGAAGCATTAAAGCAACGCATTCAGCAATTTTATAAATCCAGGGAAATTGCTTCCGACTGGAAGCAATATGATTTACTTAATGGCACCTCAATCAAGGTGCAGACGCCAGATATTGGACTTGTTGAGGGAATTGCCTCAGGAATTACGCCTACTGGCGAACTGCTTGTCCTAGACCCTGCCACAAACACTTGTCACACCATCACAGCTGGCAGTATTGTGCGTGAATAATGCTAAATTTGTGTCTGAATTTTAGACAAATCATACCTAGTGTATAGATTTGGTATGATTAAAATTATACCTATTTATACTTTTGTTTTGGAGATTTTCTTAACGACAGATATGAGCCTCTCTCGTTTTACTTTCATTCTGCTTGTATCTATTATAATCAGAAGATTAGCTGCTGAAGCTGCAATTTTCTTAATACAAAAGTGGGTTTTCCCGAAAAAACAGCAAAAAACTAGTGCGAATTTCAACTTTTTTGTTCACTTTTTGCGATAAGTGTGCTAATATGTCTAACTCACTTGTTTATGGCGTAGTGTCGCCCAAAGACAATTTTTATTAAAAATAAACCCGCGACACAATATAATAAGTATAAGGAAGATAGACATGTCAGCAGATGTTATTGATAGTCAGGTATCCGTAGATAATAGCGAGGCTTGGTTTTTGGATGCAATTGGTCAAGAAAACCTACCTATGGATCAGCTCCTAAATTTTCTTTCAAATTCATATAACAAGGCAAAGCTTGATATAGCTAATAAAGATGTTTATAACAAGGAAATTGAGTTTCTTCATGAGGATTATATTTGCCTACAGCAGAGACTTATTACACTAGGTGATACACGTGGTCTTGTTGAACTGATTAAGCTAAAGATTTCATGGGGATATACTTCTCCAAGAGATGTTTCTGAGTACAAGAAGGTGCTAATTGAGTGCACAGATGTAAATCGCATGGAGAGTGCATTCATCAACAGCGTTGATTTTGGTAATGAGAGAATTCAGACTTCTATTGCTCGCCTTGAAAATCTATTGGGATTAAAGGTTGGTGCTTATTGCGTAGAAAAGGCATGGGGTCTAGGTGAAGTTAAGGAGATGGATGATTTCCATAAGCGCCTAGTTGTTGATTTTGAGTATAAGCCAAATCACGAGATGTCTTTCTCTTTTGCTTCAAAGGCAATTAAGCCAGCAGGTGAAAATCATATTCTTGTCGTTCGCAATAAGGATTATGATGAGTTTAGAAAGCTTTGCGAGCATAAGGCTGGCGAGGTAGTTCGTATGGCAATCGAGAGCTTTGGCCCAATGTCTGTAGTTAAGCTGGAAGCAGAGCTAAAGCCAATTCTTCCTCAAGAGATTGTTTGGAAGAGCTTCTGGACACAGGCTCGTAATCAGCTAAAGAACGATGAATTTGTAAAGCTCCCTCCTACAACAAAGAAGAGCGAGCCAATTACTATTGTTAAGACTGTTACACAGGTAGGTGATAATTTGTGGCTAACAGAGCTTGCAAATACAAATGATGTGCCAGCTCTGCTTACAAAGCTAACTGAGTTCTTAGGTTCAGTAAAGTCAAAGATGAAGCAAGGTCGCTATATGGAGCTTGCAGGTGATTCTAAGGCAGTTATTGAGAATCGCTTAAGCTTTATGCTAAAGGCTAGCGGAACAATTCGTGATAATGATACAAAGTTCCGTACAGCAATTCTTGCTTATCAGCTAGGTTTTGACTCTGTACCTGTTCAGATGAACAAGTCTTCTCTAGGTGAGAATGAATTTGTATTTATTGTTGATGATAATGGTAATGAGACAGATAATGTTTCTCCAATCGAAACAATTCGTATCCCAGAG
Source organism: Kiritimatiellia bacterium (assembly GCA_017648065.1). Lineage (GTDB taxonomy): Bacteria > Verrucomicrobiota > Kiritimatiellia > RFP12 > UBA3636 > RGIG990. The sequence goes on from JAGCJJ010000028.1 coordinate 13,836, forward strand.
CTTGTTCTAGTAGCAGCAGAGACTCTACCTTCAACAATTCTTGAGCAGGTAGCAGATAATCTTCCTGTTGATTCTGATATTGAGCTAGCAAAGAAGTACATTGATATTCTAACACAGATGCCTTTCGCTCTATTTGATAAGCTTGCTGTTAAGCTTTCAACAGGTGTTGCACAGAATGAATTTGCTAGAGTTGTAGAAGAGGAATTCAGCAAGCCTCGAGCAATCTTTACAATGCTTCTATGGTTCTGCAAGAATCAGGGTTCTAAGATTGTTCGCGACATGCTTGCACCAGCAGCTCTTGCAACACATGCTTTAATCTCTCTAGAGAATCAAGAGGCAGGCGAGGATCTAAAGCTTCAGCATCTTGTTGCTAAGTGCTTTGCTGATGAAAAGTGGCTATTTGATATTGCAGAGCGCATGAATGAGTATGAGCGCCGTGCATTCTTTGAGCATCTTGTAACAATTGAGCATGCTTGGGAGCCAGCAGTTAAGCGCGCAATTATCGCAAGCTTCACTCGCAAATATCCTGAGTTTATTGTTAAGAAGGTTGATGCAGAGGATGAGGCAAACAGCTATGGCCGCATCACTTCTTGGAGATCATTCAAGGCACGTCAGGAGCGCCTACGTGTTCTTAAGGAAGAGGAGATTCCTCAGAACATTAAGGATATTGAGGTTGCACGTGGTTATGGTGACTTGCGTGAGAACTTTGAGTATCAGACAGCTAAGGATCGTCAGCGCATCCTAGAGAAGCAACAGGAAGATTTACTTCAAGAGTTGGCTACAGTACGTGGCTTTGACTTTGCAGAGATTAAGCCAGTTGCAGGTAAGGTTGGTCTAGCAACAACTGTAACAATTGAGCTACTAGGCAATGGCAGCACATTACGTTACACAATTCTTGGTGAGTGGGATTCTGATGATGCATTGAACATCATCCCATCACGCAGCCGCCTAGCTGAGTCTCTAATGGGTAAGCAAGAGGGATCATTAATCAGTGTTCCAAACGAGAGAGGCGAGCCACAGCAAGCAAAGCTTGTTAAGGTTGAGCCAATTTCAGAAGAAATTCTTGCTTGGACAAGAGGCTAACAAAAAAGGGCGTCCTTCGGGGCGCCTTTTTTTGTTGTGTAAATTCGTGTCCGAATTTACATGAAGCAGTACTTCGTACTATGAAGCGGTGCAAGCACCATGAAGCATGCCTTCGGCATATGAAGCATTGCTCCGCAATATATCCGGTGGGATTATTTTATATATATTTTTACCTAATCTATTCGTTATTCACTAATCACTATTCACTAATTCCGCGCTAGCCAATACACGTTAATCCTGAAAAATCAATTTTGGTAATTACGCGCACGCAGTTCCGATAAAACTTGACGTCATATATCTTTTCGAGACAGTAATAAAAAGTTCGTATTTTCTGTTTATTAAAACTATCTTTTTACTTTGTTGGTATGCTATAATGACATTGTCTTAACGAAATAACTGTGGTGTTTTATGAATTTTAATGGCATTCGCATACAACAGCAATTCATTTCTTCAATGTATATATTGCGAGTAATCCTGCAATTTGATGCATTTAGAATGATATTATTAGGCATGCTTGTTTTTTGCCTTTGCAGCGTAAGGTGATGCTATGGAAATGAACGCATATGCAGGCCTATCAATCATTTTGTTTTGGTTGTTTCTTTTCGTGTGGGTTGGTCTTGCTTGTAAGAACATAAACCCATTAAATGAAATCAAAGCATTTCTAAAAAAGCAATCTACCTCTGGTCGCATAGTTTTTCTATTATTTTTCTTGGTTATGACCATTTATGGTGGTACTAAACCTACTGACGGCAGCTCTACAAATGATGTAAATAATGTGAGTGGAAGCACCAATATGAGTGCTGATGCATCTCTTG
>JAGCJJ010000029.1 GCA_017648065.1 Kiritimatiellia bacterium
CTGAGCTATAGATATTTGCAAATGGAGGATGTGCACTCCAAGCATAGCGAACAGTTTTTGGTTCTGCTACAGCAGATGATGAAACAAAGATTTCATCCTTACCAACAAGCTTTGCTTGTGCCCACTTGTATACGCCATCAGCACCAGCGAGCTCAAACATATGCTCGCCAATTTCTGTTGCATCCTTCAAATAGAGGCTATCGCCTACATTCTTAATTTTTAGCAGCAAGCCACCATCCTGTTCCTTAACTTCTGCACAATCTGGGTAGAGATATGGAACATCATTCTTATAAGCAATTTTTTCTGCACATGCAAAAAGACGCTTTGCTACATCCCACTTATTTTTAGGATGAATATCTGAATGATCGCCAATATCAACTGTTACTGCCAATCCAACATTTTCCATTTCTTCTGAAACTAGTTTCTGCACCTCGCGAAGACGTGAGAAGCCACTGATTGGGTCTGGTTCAAGGCTCTTCCAAAAATCATCTGGTAAGCGATCAAATGGGCGATGCTCTTTGATAGGTGCAAGCTGTGTAATCATAAATGGCAATTTTGGATTTCTCCATACCTTACGCCAACTTTCAATCAATAGCTTCTGATAGCGATAGTAGTTTGCTGGTTCAGCTGCATTAGAACAACCCTGATACCAAAGTACACCGCAAATATCCATCTTTGTTAATGGCTTAAGCATTGCATTGTACAAACAGGTTGGTACAGAATTTGTTATTACTGAATAATTAGGAACATGAGCTGGACGTGCTCTAAATTTATCTGGGTCTACAAGAAACTCCTGCTTCTGATACCAAACGGATTCAATCAAATTTATCTTCTCACATGTTGTGGAGGAATAGATTGTTGCATCGCCAGCAAAGCCACCTGTGTGACAATGATTCTGAACTCTTACAGAGATTGCATGTTTACCTGCTGTAATATACTTACCTTCTACAATGTATTCACGAGGAGCACACCACCATTCCTGCTGGTGGCATGTTGTTTCACCAATCTTGATATCATCAAAGAATACTTCGTCATTATCATTGATAGCACCGAAGAAAACTTTTATGTTGCTGTTTTGCCAATTCTCTGGAATATCAATAATTGTGCGATACCAAGCAACACCAACTCTGCGAGACAAATCCAGTTCTCTAAACTTCTTCTGCTCCCAATCGGACATATCAACATCGCGCTGTGCCCAATTCTTAAAAGCAAAAGCTGTGCTTTCTGGTGCATAAGCTTTAAAGTCTTCAATCCAGTTGAAAAATTCAGCATCTTTTTGCTTCTCTTCTTCACTCTTGATTGGTTCATCGCCTAGTAGCTTACGAGCGTCATAAAGCTTATTGAGAAGTTCTGTTTCTCCAGCAGTGATGAGAGATTCCTCATCAATCCAAGGTTGGATTATGGAACCACCCCATGCACTAGTTACAATACCAACTGCAACATCAGGATTTTTTTCTCGGAGATACTGACCAAACAAATATCCAATAGCGCTTGTGTCTATAACTGCATCAAATGATGTAGCTGGTTTCCAAGCCATGCTTTGTGCAAGCATATCGCACTCATGTAAATTCAAATCACGATTTACAAAGAACAAGCGAAGCTTATCATCATTTGCTTCTTCGCAAAGTTTTCTGCCCTGTTCGCCAAGACAATATTCTGAATCAGTAGTATTGAAAACAGGATATTCCATATTTGACTGACCAGAGCAAACCCAAATATCACCAATCATGATATCGGTAAAGCAAATTTTTGTTTTAAAATGTGAGGTAATAACCATTTCGTATGGACCACCTGCATTCATTGCTGGCAGTTCAACCTCCCATGTTGAGTCCGCTGAAATTTTGCATGAAGCAAATACACCATTCAGTTCTACACGAACAGTTGTAAATGGAGTACCAAAACCATTTACTCTAATTGGTCTATTACGCTGTAGAACCATGTGATCAGAGAACACATTTGACACCATAAAACTTACGTTCATTGATTTAACCTTTTGCGTTGTTCTTTATAAATAAAATTTTAGTACAATTCTTCTGTATCTGTGCGGAACGGCTGAAGTGGCAAATCATCTGAGCTATAGATATTTGCAAATGGAGGGAATGGGCTCCATGCATAGCGAACTGTTTTTGGTTCTGCAACATCGTCGGCAAAAACAAAAATTTCATCCTTACCAACAAGCTTTGCTTGAGCCCACTTATATATGCCATCGGCACCAGCCAATTCAAACATATGCTCACCAATTACTGTTGCATCCTTTAGATATAGGCCATTATCGCCAGCATTTTTAATCTTTAACAACAGACCGCCATCCTTCTCAGTTGTTGACTCGCAATCTGGGCACAAATATGGAACATCAACACCGTAATAAAAATTCTTTGCACAAGCAGCCAGTCGCTTTGCTACATCATGCTTATTTGTTGGATGAATATCAGAGTGATCGCCAATATCAATTGTTACTGCAAGACCAACATTTTCAATTTCCTCTGCTGCGAGCTTTTGCACCTCACGAAGACGCTGGAAGCCATTCTTTGCATTTGGCTCATGGTCCTTCCAGAAATCATCTGGGTAGCGATTGTCTGGACGCTGCTCATACCATGCTGAAAGCTGGCAAATCAAGAATGGCATTTTTGGATTTTTCCAAATTCCACGCCAAGCCTCAATCAATAGCTTTTGTAAGCCCTCATACTCACGAGGCTCACCTGCATTTGAACAGCCCTGATACCAAAGCACACCTGAAATCTCCAGAACTGTCAGCGGCTTAATCATTGAATTATACAAGCAGCTTGGAATTCCATATTCAAACAAGACAAAGCCTGGAAGATTTCCTGGACGCTTTCCAATCTTTTCAAAATCAACAGCGAACTCGTTTTTCTTATACCACTCGCCTTGCTTCAAATCAATCTTTTCAGATGTTGCTGATGAGCAAAGATATGCACCACCAGAGAAGTTTCCACTTCCATTATGATCCTTTAGGCGAACAGAAATAAAATGTTTACCAGCTGTTGCTTTTTCTACAGGAATCATGTACAAGCGAGGCATTGCCCACCACTCAACTGTGTGGCATGTGGTTTCACCAATTTTAACATCATCAAAGAAAACCTCATCTTCATCATTAAGTGCGCCAAAGAAAACAGAAAGCTGAGAGCCAACAAAATTTTCTGGAAGAGAAATTTCTTTTTTGTACCAAGTGATACCTGGTGTCTTTGGTTCAACAATTCCAGCAAACTCTTTTCTTTCCCAAGATGACAAATCTGCATCAGACTTAACCCATTCTGTAAGTGCTAATGCTGTTTTTTCTGGGGCAAAATTATTGAAGCTGTCAATCCAAGCAAAGAACTTTTCATCGTTGTCCTTATCTGCTGTCTTTTTAGCATAATCTTCGCTGGTGCACTCTCTGACCTTTGCAAGATAATCAAGCTTTGCGGTCAGATTTGCTTTGCGGTAATACTCCTCTGGAATCCATGGCTCAATTCGTGTGCCACCCCAGCTAGAGCTAATTACACCAATTGGTACAGATGGATCAAATTTGCGAAGTTCCTTACCAAAGTAGTAACCAACCGCACTCATCCAAGCAAGACGTTCTGAATCTGTTGGCAAGCTCCAATATGAATTTTCTGGAAGCATATCACATTCAACTAATGGATTAATTGAATGATCTACGCGAAGAAAACGAATACTCATATCAGCAGTATCTGCCATCAAAGCTTTTGCTTCTTTTTCTACTAAGCAGCAGCCCTCGTCTCTCCAAATAAAGAATTCCATATTGGACTGACCAGAGCAAAGCCAAACATCTCCGATTAAGACATCGCGAATTTTCTTAGAAGCACCATGAGCTGTATAGATACGAATATCGTATGGACCACCTGCATTAAGAGGAGGAAGCTCCAACTCCCAGCTATAATCCTTTGCTGCACGAGCAGAAACCACTACTCCATTCATTTCTGCATACACTGCCACAAAAGGTGTTGCAAAACCATTGATACGAATTGGCTTATTGCGTTGCAATACCATATGGTCTGTAAATGCATTATTAACTAGAAAACCTGTTTTCATAATTTCACTTTCTTATTTTGCTATGTATGAAAAATTAAAGAAATCTGCGTGCTTGTGTTCGCCTGTCAAATCTTGGCATCCCATTCCTACGAATGGTCCTGTATGACCTTCATGGCCAATCTCGCCATAAGCTTCGTCCGCCATATTAGAGCAATTTAGATTACCACCAATATTTTCGAAGTTTTTGCCATCAAGTGAGTATGTAAATACAAGTGATGTATCCTTACGTTCTGCTCTCAACCAGACATGATTATTCTCACCAATTAGCACACGACCACCTTCTATTGGATTATAGAATTTCAGATTATCACGGGCAAGAAGGCGAAGAGCATTTTGTCCTGATTCCTCATCTTTAGTCAAATACAAATAGAAGAAATTATATGTGTCATAGGTTACGATAAGACCTGCCATCTGCTGAAGAGTCTCAGGGTCAAATTCCATTTCAGTTGTTGCTTCCATATGGAAATGCTGGATGCGACGAGCAACAAGCGATTGTTTATTCCAAGAAGTAATGGACTCATTACCAACAAGTCTCAAGCAACCTTTTCTTTCTGTTAAAGAACCAATTTCTTTTGTGAATGGAAGGCGCAAGGTCTTCAAATGAAGTGGCAATTCATCGTAATTGAAATCATCATAGCTTGGGTCTACAGGGTACTTACACTCCTCCTTATCAACATCAAACTCAATTGGAGGGACAATGCCACCAGTCTTTAGACGCAACCAACCATCCTCATTCCAAACCACTGGAGCAATGCAGGTCTCGCGACCAAGCATAGAGCGACGCTTTTGATTTTCTAAAGTAAGAGGTCGACCACAAAGGAAAGTTACAAACAAATCGCCATTAGGAGAATCTACAAGAGCACCATGACCTGTGCGCTGGAGATAGCTTTCTGGATTATGCTTTGCTGTCAGGACTGGTTGTGGGTCTACCTCATATTCTCCAAGAAGAGTTTTTGAGCGAGCCATTTGTATGCCATGATGATATCCAGTGCCACCCTCTGCAACCAATAGGTAGTAGTAGCCATTATGCTTATACATATGTGGACCTTCTGTTCCACCAGCATATGTACCCTTGAAAATATTTGTTGGTTTACCGATAAGCTTTTTTTCTGTTGGTGAATATTCTTGAACAAGAATACCTGCAAAAAAGTTTGTTCCTTCACGATGATCCCACTTCATATTGAGAATATATTTTTTACCATCATCATCATGGAACATAGAAGGGTCAAAGCCACTTGAATTTAGATAAATAGGCTCACTCCATTCGCCGCGAATATCTGTAGTTGTTACAAGATAATTGTGGGTGTCTTTGAAGTTTCCGTGGAAATTAGTTACATTTGTGTAGATTAGATAGAACACACCATCACAGTAAGTAAGACATGGAGCCCAAATACCACCTGAGTTTGGATCACCGCGCATATCCAATTGAGATACTCTTCTTAGAGGGGAAGGCAAATGCTCCCAATTTACTAAATCTTTAGAATGATAGAGTTCAACGCCAGGAAACCACTGAAAAGTTGATGTAGCAAGGTAATAATCATCGCCTACGCGGCAAATGGATGGATCTGGATGAAAACCTGGTAAAATAGGGTTTGTTAGTTTTAGCATAAATACTCCTTATCGTTTTTTAAATATTATACTTTACCTATGCAAATAATCTCAAGCAATATAATCAAAAAATCGCCTAAAAAACCAATTTTTTCGGCACACGGATTGGCACGAAAGAAGACACGAATAGACTCTAAATGATATTTTTCGGAATAGGACACGAATATTCACTGATTTGCACGAATAAATGTCATTAAAATAGCAGTTGTTAGAGTAAGCGTAACGGCTAAAAGTTGCGAAGAAAAAGAACGCTGATGTGCGCAGAGCACTGCTTCATCTAAATTCGACCACGAATTTAGAACAAAAAAATGGAGGGTGCTCTGGAATTTAGAGCAACACCTCCATTATCAAACTAACAAGATTGTCAGTAGGTTATGATTTATTATTTGAGTAGAATAATTGTCACATCTGGGATACGACCTGTTACATAACCAACGTATAGTCCGTCAGGTTTTGCTGTAACATATATCTTTTTAAGATCTGGATTATTCTCAACACGTGGCACAAACATCTCAGTTGTAGGTGCAGATCCTGAGCTAAATGTAGCTTCGCTCCAATCAAGAATCTTCTTAGAGAATCCACGAACTGGAGAAATGCTTGGATCTGTGTCTACATCCACATAAATAGGTGCAGTAAGCTTAAGTTCTGAACCATATTCAAGCTTAACACATCCAATATAATCATTTGAAGAACCTACCTCAGCACGCAAAGCAGAATTGCTGTCAAGAGTCAGCTTTCCAGAAACTGATAGCACACCACCCTTGTTCCACTCACCACCAAATAGAGCACCACCATTCTTTATAGTTGTACCTGATTCTGTAGAAAGTGCTCCTGTGCCACCAAGTCCAGAACCTGATTGTACTGTAAGCGAACGTGCTACCAAATTAGAGTTAACTAGAAGATTACCCTTATCTAAAACACTTACATGACCAGTGAAGTCTGTATTCTCTGCCTCAAGTGCAAGATAACCACCAAAGCTATTTCCTGAGAATTTCCAAGTTCTATCACGATGACCTAACTTAAGTGAACCACGAAGACGTGCTGATACAACATGGTTTGTACTTTCAAAATAGGTTGAGGTATCCCAATTTTGACCAAGTTCATAACGAATTGGATTTTGGAAGATTATAGTACCATCAGCAAACTCAGAACGGTTTCCGAACATAAAACGTGATGGATATGCATAGTATGTGCTGTATGTCTTTCCGTCTTCACTTAGAGATACTTCATCTGTAAGCTTTAATGAAACAACATCTGCTGCTGTATTAGTAAGGTTAAGAGTTGGATCAGCATTCCAACATACAGTGCGATCTCCGCCAAAACCAGTAAAACCAAAACGAGATTTATTATTCTCAGTAAAGAATATGCGTGGAGTTGATGAGCCATCAAGCATTGGAGTATAATCACTATTTAATCCAAGTGTGGCAATTCTTTCATTAGTATCTATATAGTAAAACTCACCGCTTGGAGGAAGACCAGCTGTTGTCTCAGGGTAGTAGCAACCACCACGAAGGCGAATAAAGTGCTTACAATCGCTAGTATCCCACTCGGTTGTATCTGTTACGATAAATGCACCAGCACCCAATTTATCAAAATATGCTGTACCATTTGAACCATGTTTTGCAACAATCAAGTTCTTAACAATCATATCCGCAGAAATAACGCTGCTGTCAACTGCACGAGGGCGCCATTTTACAGTAGCATTAGGGAAAATAAATGGTGCACCTGAATAATTAACACGAGTGCAAGACCAACCATTTTGGTTATCAAGAGTTTCGCAAAGTGGGAATACCATTGGCACACCTGTGTTATTATTTATGTATGTGAAGCTTCCCCAACCTCCATCGTAGAAAATCTTCTTTACATTCGTCAATGCATTTGTATTATCAAGATAAAGTGTAAATGATTGTTCAACATGAAGTGTGCCCATAAAGTCCAAAGAGGAACCTCCTAAGTGAACCTGACCACCCTCTCCGTTTATACGAATTGTTGTATTTGAAACACCTTCTGGGAGCATCAAATCGCCCATTAAATCCAGTCGTCCATTTTGACCGGAAATATGGACAGTCTGACTATTTGAACGATTGAAAACAATTGGATTCCAAACTACATTTGTTCCTTTAGATGCTTGCAAAATTGGTTTTTCTGCATCAAAGGTTAATACACCTGTACCAGTTAAATTATATCCACAGCTATGGAAACCTTCCAAATAGGCATTATCTATAGCGTCAGTATTTTTTGCTGTAAAGCGTAGAGATGGCATCTGAGTATCAGTATTGATAACAGGGCTTAAACCAGCAGGTCTGTTAAAGTATAGAGTTTTACCTTTTTCTGGAAGGCCACCCTCAAAAACGTATGCATTAGAATCAGTGATGTCTTCTGACAGACCTGACCAAACATTATTTCCATTCATAGATGTTTGGTCTACAGTTAGATCAACAAATGCACTGTATCCTGAATCATTATAAGCAATAATACGCATGCTTGAAGCATAAGGAATATCACTCAAAACAAGTCCTGTAACATTTGTTGGTACTGTTGATATATTTACATCAAATGTTTGAGTTTTGTCTGGGCTCAAGAAATTACCTGTTGTTGATATCTGAACTGCAATACGATTTACTGCACTGCCTGCACCAATACGTATGAATGAAAGAGAAAGCTCTGGAGAAAGATGATCTGTATTTACAGATGCCTCAAAAGCAGGACTAGAAGCATATGTTGCAACAGAAATAGGATTTGTTGTTGCGCTAGCAGATTTATCATTTGTTGCAACAACGCGAACATAATAGGTGTTATCTGGATAAAGTCCATTAAATACAACAGCCTCAGAACCCAAACCTGTCAAATCAAGGCGCTTTGTCTGAATAATTTGACTGAAAGCTTCATCACGAGAAAGCTGAACATCTGCAATTACTGATGAACCATTTTCACCAAGTGCGAAACAAGAAGCAACAAAAGAAAGAGATGTATAACCTGTATTTTCAACAGAAAGTGTGAATACTGGTGCAGCAGCAGCTAACAAATATGTGTTAGACCAATCGAATGCAGGAGTTGCAACACCTACTGTTGTATCAAGACAAAATGCTATGAATTTAGCATCTCCTGCTCCAGGAATGCGATATTCATTTGTTGGTGTATCACCAGCTGATATTGTTGCAAATGTGGAAGAGCTATCCCAAGTTGAGAAAGAAATTCCACCGTCATTATCACCATAATATGCTGTCAGATTTCCTTCTGAAGGCACACCAGCAAATGCAGCTGTAACTACAAGGTCATCGCCATCAGCAACTACGCCAGATATTGTCATCCAACTAGTTTCTGAGTAAACTGAACGTAGCAATGCCATATTACCTGTATCTAGGACGGCACTCCATCCACCTTCTTGTTTGAAATTACTTGATGTTACTGATGTAATACCATCTGTATTATAACCAAATCCAAAAACGCTATTATTTGGTCCAGAACCACCACCACCATTACCAATGCGGATATCTACATCATACCAGCCTGTTGCTTCAGGAGTAAATGAACCAGTAGCTATACTGTTGTATACTGTGTCGTTAATAATATTTTTTCCATCTATACGAAAATATGTTGCGTCATCAATATCCTCAGCAAATACATATATCTTACCTGCTTCAAAATACATCTGTCCGACATATGTCCAAACGGCATTATCACCCCATGAATAGTTGGTATTATCGTATGGATTTTTGTAGGAGCCTTTGTTAGGAGAATATGCCATGATTGCACCAGGTACATAGACCCATGTTTCATCGCCTGTCAGCTCACTTCTGTTCATATAGTCGCTAGCAGCAACAAGACGTGTCTGCTTAAGGCCTGGTGTAAAGACAACTGCATTAGCTGGCAATGCGAGTGCTATTGCTAGAAAAGCGAGCAGGCTTGTGACTGCTGTATGATAGCTTTTCCACATACTTATTCTATTAAATTTGATTTTTTTAGTTTCCATAACTTTTCCCCTGATAATATAGGTAGGTTAAGTGTTTTCCATAAAATTTAGTTTATTTTTACTTCATAACATATCCACAATAATAAACACACTTAACTACTTTTAATATAATATCATAACATTACATACCTTAGTCAACATAAAACACAAAAAATAGATGAAAATTATGGAATGATTTTTGAAACACTTGTCTTTATTTTTAGGTTTTGGTAGAATTTTTGCGTTGATTGATAATGAGATTTGATTTTTAGGAGTATAGATTATGCATATGTATCGTCAATCATTGCGAAACCAAAATATAAACTATAGAAGTGGAATGTTTTTTGTAACAACACAAGTTTCAAAAAACAAATCAATATTTGGCACAATAGTAGGCCAACAGGTTGTGCTAAATAGTTTTGGAAAACAAGTTTTAGAATATTGGCACACTCTCCCAGAAAAATATCCAGAGCTAGAGATAATAGAAACAATATTGATGCCAAATCACTTTCATTCTCTAGTGCGAATAAATTTTCGAATAACAAATAAAGAACATCATTTAAGTTTTTTAATTAGTCGCTTTAAGGGTGGCACTGGATATATTTATGGAAAGCTTAGAGGAAATCACCTAGTAGAAGACATTGGTGAACATCTATGGCAATTAGATTTTTGGGATGATTTAGTTTCAAGCGATGATGAGCAGGAATCAATAATAAATTACATTCGTAAAAATCCTCAAAATTGGTCTCGTGATCGTTATGGAGCATGCACTAGTTATTCTTTTGGTAATTTAAATTTATTAAATAAGCTAAGTATTGCATTTGTGGCGTCGCAGGGTTTCAGCGCAAATATGCTAAAAATTAGGAGAGCTAAAGCTCTCAACTCCGATGAAATTAAGTTTGCATCGGAGCTGGTGGCTTCAGCCTCCACTTCTCCAATAATTTCCACATTTACCAGTTCCCAAGAACGTGAAATTCTGCGACGAGCACTCTCTAAAAATAGATCTTTTATTTGGGTTTGCCCGCAAGGGATTCAACCTAAAGCTACTCTCCCTAAAGCTATTGTTTTGGCATGTGAGGAAAGGCGAGGACTTATCATCTCACCCCAATCAGAAGATTCTCGCTTGAATAAAAAGATTGCCACATGGTGTAACGAGTATGTCATTAGGCACTCTCAAGAGATTTGGGTCGGAGATATCTCTCCAAATGGTATGCTTTCATCAATGCTTAAAGCATTTAATTTAACTTTATAATTTATATTTTCTGAGTGTTGGGAAATAAAAAAAAGGCGCCCCGAAGGACGCCCTTTTTTATTTGTGGTTCAGTGTTGGAAATTATTTACCAAACTTAACCTTACCCCAAGCCCAAGGAGAAACAACTAGGTTGTCTGCCTTACTGCCTGGCCAGTAGAATTCGCGCTGACGCTTGTGACCTTGAACAGCCATTGTGAAGCTTACGCCTGCCATTGTGCCTGGAACTGGCTTAAAGCCATGTAGGTGCATTGCAGGGATGAATGCTTCCATGATGTAGCCATCCTTTGTCTTCTTAACAACGCTCTTTACCTCAGGAATGTCATAGATTGACTCTTGACCTTCTGAACGACCCCAGATACCAGCATATGCACGATTCTCATCTGCTAGAGGGCAGAACCAGAACTGGTGGTGGTTCTTTGTCCACTTCTCACCAACCTCAAATGTTGCTGAAGAATTGAACATGAACTCTAAGCAGTCTGTTGCACGCCAGAATGAACGTGGGTCTGCGCAGAAGCACTGGCTGTCTGCAACATCAAATGCTAGATATAGACCATCCTTTGAGTAAGCCATGTAAACACGAGAATTCTCGTTATCACCTAGAGGGCCAACCATCCATGTTGGTAGCTGATTGTTAGCATTCCACTCTTTTAGGTTACCATCAATCTTAACATCGTTCTTTGAGTTCATTGTCCAGTCGCGCTGTACGATAGGAGCTCTATCTAGTAGGCGGCCGTCTTCGCTCTCAATGCGGATGTAAGGAGCATTTTCCTTATCATCAGCTCTTACAGATGTAGACTTCTTTAGAACATAGTCAATCTTGATCTTCTGATTTGGCTCTGCTGTGTACTCTGTTAGAGCAGGCTCAACAACCCAACCCTCAGGAACCTGTGCCTTTAGGATATGTGTCTTCTTGTACTTAGACTGGTTAACACACTCGATGTAGAACTTTCCATCAAACTGTACAGAATAGCTCTTTGCGTAAACTTCAGGAATGATATCTAGTTCGATATTCATTACCTTCTCAATACCCTGGTACTTACCAACAACTGTGAAGCTGCGGCTGCTACGTGTAAGAGTCTGAGGAGTTGTTACGTTGATACCATCAGCAACCTTCTCCTGTACCCACTCAGCTGGGCAGTTGATTGTGTACTCAACCTTATCCATATTATCAAGTTTGAACTCGATAACTTCACCAGCTACGTTTAGTAGGTATGAATCAGATAGGATATCGATTGGAGTCTGCTTCATCCAGTCGTGATTCTTATCAAAGCCGATGTACCATGTTGGAGCGATATCAAGCTTACGATTCTTTGTCTGCTTCTGCTCTGAACCGTACATATCGTAGTACTTATCAGCCTTTGGATCATCAATAAATGTATCTGCACCATTCTTATCAAGCTTGAATGCAGCTGCAACTAGAGTGCCATTTACGTCAAAAATCTGAACGCGAGAATTTGCTGATGGGTTTGCATAACCAACATACTTAACATCTGCTGGTAGGAATGTACGCATAGCAGAGAAAGCTGCAGAAACTGGTTTTGGCTGACGGAAACGGTCATATAGACCACAACCATCGAAGAACCAACGTGGATCTGGGGTATCGCTATCGAAGTACCAATACCAGAAGATCTTATCAACGCCACTAGCATAGCCCTGCATATAACCACGCTGGCAATATGCTGCCTGCTCCCACTCTGTTACGATCTGGCCAGCACGTGTATCCCAACCAAACTCTGTAATCCAAATCTGGCGCTGCTTGCCATCAGCACATGCAGCACGCTTCCAACGACGCCACTGGTCACGAGCATACTCCTGCTTAGCCTCACCTTGTCCTGTGTTAGCATTGTTCTTTGCTAGCTCTGGAGCATAGATACCGCAATAACGGTGACCATTACATACGTCAATATCATCAAATGCGCCACTTAGAACGCGCTCGCGAGTTGGCTCAACATAGATACCAGCTGCGCCCTGCTCTACTGCCCATACATCAGGATCTACACCATGAACAACCTCACCGAATGTCTTGTGGTAAAGATCATAGTTTTCTGGGTCATTAAACATTAGAGTATCTTTTTCGTTATCAAGCTCCCAAGCAACGATTTCTGGGAATGTAGCGATAATTAGAGACATATCGCGGCGCCACTTCTTTGTCATAGGAGCGATATGAGGTCTGCCTGTAGCCTGATCAGTCTCAGACTTTAGAGAGTGCATCAAGCAAGGAAGAGTCATCAAATCATGGTCTAGAGCAGACTTCAAGATTTTTGGATACCAAGGCCAGCCCTTATAAGCACCTTCGCCACGAGCATTTACCATCCAAGGGAAAGTGTAAGCGTAGTCACGTACCCAAACCATACCGATACGCTCCCAGAACTCATAGTTACATGTTGTACCGCCATGTAGGTTCATAGCGTAAATGCTGTAACGCTTCTGCTCTTCTGTTAGCTTTGGTGGCTTACGTGTGATAATGAAGCGAGCAGAGAACTCCTTAGTCTCAGGGAAGCCCTTTGCCTTTAGCTGAACTGTATAAGCACCTGGCTCTGTGAATGGAAGAGGAGCTGTAACAGCATTAGCATCAAATACCTTTAGGTTAGGAACAACAAGCTTGCGCTCCTCACCAGTTGAAGAAACAACCTTTGCATCGAACTCGATTGTCTTCTCTTCACCAATCCAGCTACCAGCAGCTAGGATAATCTCTGGCTTCTCAATGCCATAGAAGAAGTTGTTACCAATTGCTGGGAATGAAAGCTGAACATTGTATGGGCGCTTATTTACAGGAACATCACCCATATCTGTGTGAAGACGCAAATCAAACAAATCTAGAACAACAGAAACTGCCTTTGGATTGTTCTTATCAAACCAGTTTGACTGGCCCATTTTTTCTAGCTTAACTGGGTAAGCAACATCAACTAGCTTGCCCTTCTTATCCTTAATCTTTGAAGGAAGCTCTCTCTCTTGATACTGCCAGCCAGTATTTGGCTTAGCACCGAAGCTAACACTAAAGCTATTTGTATTAGCATCTGTAAAATCGAAAGATAGACCATCGATTTTTGGATCAACAGACAAATCTGTTACGTTACGAATCCAAACAGATAGCTTGCGTGGTTTACCAGGAAGAACATTCTGTTTTGGAGAAGCATTCCAACCACCGAATGTGCGAACTGGGTAATGAACAGAAACGCGCATAGTCTTTGCACCAGTCTTTGGTGCTTCAGGATGATCTGGATGCTCATCAATTGAAGCGATATCGCCACCAACTGTAATCCACTGACCAACAGACCATGGGTTTGCAGATGGGTCACCAATATCCTTAGAAACAACATCTGAATTTATGCCTTGTGACATTGCTGACTGAACAACAACGGACAAGAAAGCTACTAGAAATAGCTTTGTCATGTTTTTTAGTATTGTCATATTGTTTTATCCTATTTGTGTTTTTTACTACAAACAAAACCTTTTGTTTCAATAGTGAAAATTATAGCAATTATATTGCCAACTTACCACTGGATTTTTTGAAAAAATTCTATCAAACTAGATAAATAGTTAATTTCCAAATATTTATTTAGTCAAAAATTTTTCTATTTTTTACTAACTGCAATATGACAACGCCTATAAAATATAAAAATTTGTATTCTTCAATACACAAAATGCATATTTTACTATGCAAAACAACCTTGAAAAACTCTTCTCAATTTGACGTAATTAGCAATATTGTGCTAATATAATGGCCTAATTACTTAAATAAAAGTAGTTTATAAATGCATTTATGCAGAATTAACTCCATACTAAGGAATATTTATGAACAAAAACTTTATGAAAACCATTGCGATTACAATCGCATTAACAATATGCTCAACGCTATTTGCTTATGATAAGCTAATATGGGCTAACCGTTCATCAAACATGAATGATGCAGCTAGCTGGAATGATTTAGATGGTAATGTTTCAACAATTGCTCCATCTAAGGACACATTGTTGATTTTCTCTTCCAAAGCCGCAGTTCAGCCAGTTTTAACAGCAGACCTTTCTGCAATTGGCTTATACTTTGTTGCTCACACAAACTCCACATTACCAAGTGTTCACGCAGATGATGGTTTTGGTGGATATAATTACGATGGCTATAATATTACTGCTGAAAGTGTGCCGGCTATTTACGGAAGTAGCGGTGTGCTAAATGTGATGGGTGATGGAATCGTATCGGGTTACGGCGGTAATAACCGTGGAACTGCAATACAGCTTA
>JAGCJJ010000030.1 GCA_017648065.1 Kiritimatiellia bacterium
CCATTTTCACGATACTCGTATGGAGGGAAGGTTGCTTCCGTAACCATGCGAATAATTTTTTTTGTTTGAGCTTGCGGTTTTGTTGCTTCTATATTTTTCTCTGCTGTCTCAACAACAGCTACACCATTTGTAGCAGCAGACTGAGCTAGATTATCAGTCGCCTCTTGAGCAGTAGCAACACCACCTAAAACAAGAAGAGAGCAAGCAAATATTTTTGTAAAACGCTTTATAAGGTTCATTTTTAATTTCCCTATCTGGATGAGCTCAAATAGAAACATAAGCCCATCCAGATTGAGGTTAAATAAATTTATTACTGTGCGTCAGCAGCAGCATCTTTCTTTTCTTCATACTTAGCAAAGATCTTTGCCATTGTACCATCAGCCTTCATTTCCTCCATAGCTGCATTGAATTTTGCTAATAGCTCTGGGTTCTTCTTGCTGATAGCAAAAGCATAATCCTCAAAAGTTAGAGCTTCCTTTAGGATGTGAAGCTGAGGATTATTCTTAACATATTCACCTGCTGGAGCATCATCTAGCACACCTGCATCAAGCTTGCCAGCAACTAGAGTTGCAACAAGAATTGCAGAATTCTCGAAGCGCTGAGGAGCACCGATATTTTCTGTTACATAGATATCACCTGTTGTGCTCATCTGAACACCAATGCGCTTATCCTTTAGGTCTTCAGCTGATTTGATTGGAGAATCTACAGGAACAAGGATAACCTGCTTTGCTGTAACATATGGGATTGTGAAGTTAACATTCTTCTTACGCTCTTCTGTAACTGTGATACCAGAAGCAGCGATATCTGCCTTACCAGACTGAACAGCTGCGATAACTGAGTTAAAAGCCATATCTTCGATAGAAACTGTATAACCAATGCGGCGAGCAGCTTCTGTAACGATATCAACATCGATACCAACGATTTCACCTGCCTCACGATACTCGTATGGAGGGAAAGTAGCCTCTGTAACCATGCGAAGTGTCTTTACTGTTGCTTCGTCATTCTTTGCGCAGCCCATTGAGCAAACAAACATACCCATTGCTAATGCTGCAATTGCTAGTGATGCATATTTTTTCATAATTTTATCCTCTATGCTATGTCTTTTTTTTAGACAATTTTAGTTTGTATTTTTATTTTTTAAGCTTTGATATTAAAAAATCACACAAAATTTCTTAAAAAGATTTTTGTATTCTATCATAATATATTATGATTTACAAGAAAATCGGTATTTTTATATCTAATTTTTGGGGAAAGTGGGCTAAAGCCCACTGCTCCGATGTTTTTAAGGTAAAGGCAATTTTTAAAAAGCCCACTGCTCCGATGTTTTTAAGGGATTAGATTGGTTTTTGATCGCCAGTGCTGAATAAAATCTGAGATGATTTTACATCAATGATTGCAAAACTCTCTGCTTGGCGCATTGGATCTGCCTTAAATGACAGACGTCCCTTATAACTATCTTGAAGCTCGCGAATTAGTTCGCTATCCTCAGTGCGAATACGCTCTAGCACAGTAGGATGTATACAAACCTGAATATCTACCTCACGACGCTCTGCCTTAAATAAACTTACCAAAGAGCGAAGACGACGCTGTACATCAATACTTAGCTGTAATGGTGACTTGATAATACCACGACCATGGCAGTATGGGCAGTCAAGATTCATCTGTGACTGGATACTTGCATCAAAGCGTTGGCGTGTCATCTCAAGCAAGCCTAGCTCAGAAATTTGCATTACATTTGTGCGAGCCTTATCGCGGCGTAGAGCATTCTTAAATGCACGATATACTTGCTGCTGATGCTTGCGTGACTTCATATCAATTAAGTCAAGCACAACCAAACCACCAATATTACGTAGACGTAACTGGCGAGCAACCTCTTCTACTGCCTCAAGATTTACCTCAAGAATTGCTTCCTCTTGAGAGCCCTTGCCCTTGTGGCGACCTGTATTAACATCAACAGAAATCAAAGCCTCTGTCTCATCAATAATCAAATATGCTCCAGATGGCAAAGGTATCTTACGGTGGAAAGCATCCTCAATCTGCTTCTCTACTCCATAATGATCAAAGATTGGGTAATGACCCTCGTAAAGTGTAATTAAATTACGTGCACGGCGAGAAATCTTTGCTGCTTCCTTGCGAACGCGCTCATATACTTCAGGATTATCGATAACAATGCGATCAACATCCTCAGTCATCCAATCGCGGATGACTCGCATAATCAAATCTGGCTCCTCATATACACAACATGGTGCAGGCTGTTCAGCAATTGCAGCCTTCATATCAGAATAGCTGGCAAGCACTACACGTAAATCACGAATAAATGCACTCTTAGATACACCCATACCTGCTGTACGTACGATTAGACCACAGTCCTCTGGGATATATTTCTGCATGCGTGTCAAAATTTTCTTTAGACGCTCGCGCTCATGAGCATCTCCAATTTTGCGAGACACACCACGTAATGTGCTATTTGGCATAAGCACAAGATAGCGACCAGGAATTGAAAGGCTTGCTGTAATGCGAGGACCCTTTGTGCCAATCGCGCCCTTTGAAACCTGTACCGTAATTACTGAGCCAATTGGATAACGAGCTGCAATTTCTTCATTTGTAAAGCGCTTATTTCTTGGCTTATGACGTAGCTCATTCAAATCCTCATCATCAAGGAGAGCATCATCATCTGGATTCATATCCCAATAGTGAAGAAATGCATTCTTGCGCATACCGATATTAACAAATGCAGCCTGCAAATCATTCTCTAAATTTTGAATACGTCCCTTAAAGATAGAGCCTACAAAGCGCTCATCCATTGGGTGCTCTACCTGATATTCCTCAAGCTTACCATTCTCCAAAACAGCAACTCGAGTCTCAAGTCTCTCACAGTTAACGATAATTTCTCGCTTCAAGTGATTGCTTGCTCTTGTAATCCATTTGAATTTGAAAAAATTTCTTCCAAACATTTGAATCCTCTTTCTATAAATTTATCACCTCATATTTGAGATGATTTACTATGTATTGCAACACTTTGGACTAATCCCAAAAGTGCCATGGTTGATATTGTAAAAGTGCCTCCATAGCTGATAAAAGGCAAAGGAATACCTGTAATAGGCATCTTTCCTATAGTCATAGCTATATTGACAAATATATGTGCAAAAAATAATGTAGCAACGCCTACGCAGATAAGTCTACCCGAGTCGTCTCCACAAAGTATACCAGTAAGCGCAATACTTATAATTACGCCACCGAAAAGTCCTAATAAAACACAGCTTCCAACAAAACCCATTTCCTCCGCGACCACAGAGAAAATAAAATCTGTTGAAGAAACTGATCTTGGTAAAAATCCTAGAATATTTTGAGTACCATTTAGATAGCCTTTTCCATATTTACCACCGCTACCCACAGCAATCTCTGATTGCTTTTTATTCCAACCAGCACCAAGAGGATCATGGTCTGGATTTATAAATACTCTAACGCGTTTTTTCCAATGAGGGAAAATGAAATTGTCTGTAATCTTCTCTATTCTATCACGCTTTTCTTCTGGCATATGTTCTGGAACAATAATAAGAGCAAGAAATATACTTACCACTACTACACTGACAAGAATAAGTGTCAAAAGCATTTTTGGAGAACATCCAGAAACAAATAGCATTCCTACACAAACAGGAGCAAAAACTAAAGCACTACCCAAATCTGGTTGAATAGCAATTAATCCCATTGGTATAGCAAACAATATAAGTGTTGCAATAAAACGATAGCAATCCTTAATTCCTGTATATTTTGCTAGCAATAAAGCTGCTACAGGCATTATACATAATTTCATAAATTCTGATGGCTGGAACAATCCAAATATCCATCGACGAGCACCTAACCGCTCTGTACCAATACCTGGAATCAAAACTAAAAGCAGCAAAAATACACCTAATGCATATAAAATCCATGCTTTATCAGAAAGCTTTCGATAATCAAAAAATGCAATCACAAAATGAGCAATTAAACCAAGAGGAATCCACTTAACTAGCATCTCAACATACAAATAATGGACGCTATCTGTTCGCATATTTGTTGCACTTTTAATAAATAACACACCGATTGTAAGCAACAAGCACATACAAATCAATAATGTCCAATTAAAACTAGGAACACTGAACTTCTTTTTATTTTTTGTATTAGATTTTCTATCCTTAAACAAAAACATTTATTGTTCCTCCTCAAATGAATTTTGTACAGAAGAAACATCTTCTTGAGAATGAATCTCAGAATCCTGATCAATAAAATTATTCTCCTCTACAGCTGTTGCCGATTGAGATTGTTCTGTAGACATATATAAACCAACGTCCAGAGGTTGAGGGTGGATATCCAAATCAATATTATTATCTGCTGGAATCAATTCTGGGATAATAATATATTCACTCTCGTCCTCAGCTTCTACTGCCTCTGGCTTAACTTCAACCATTTCTGGCAAGAAAATCGCTTGAGTTATTTTTTTCATTAGGTTTGCAGCTGAAAGGCCACCACCATCTGCATCCTCTTGTAAAGTAACAATCGCATACTGTGGATTTTCATAAGGAGCAAAGCCAATCATCCAAGCATTCTTTTTCCTTTCTCCTCTTTCCATATATTCTGCAGTACCTGTTTTACCGGCCAATGAAATACCTTCCACCATTGCTCTTCGTCCAGTACCCCATCCACTATTAACCACATCTCGCATTCCCAAATGAACAAGCTTTAAATCCTCTTCCCTCCAATTCATTTCTCTAAGCA
This sequence comes from Kiritimatiellia bacterium, assembly GCA_017648065.1. Classification (GTDB taxonomy): domain Bacteria; phylum Verrucomicrobiota; class Kiritimatiellia; order RFP12; family UBA3636; genus RGIG990. The sequence continues at coordinate 4,756 of JAGCJJ010000030.1, forward strand.
CATCACCTTCTTCTATTACTCCATTTTCAGGGAGAATTAATCTAGGACGTAAAACCTTACCACCATTTGCTAATGCTGCAGTATAAACAGCAACTTGCAATGGTGTCACAGATAAAAATCCTTGTCCC
>JAGCJJ010000031.1 GCA_017648065.1 Kiritimatiellia bacterium
ACATGCTCAACAAGCTGCTAATCAGATGAAACAGCAGGCTCAGCAAATGGCTCAGCAGATGAATGTTCCTCTACAGCAGATGAACCAAAATCAGCAGCAACAACAGCAGCAGGGTGGTCAGCAACAGAATAAGAATCAGCAGAATCAACAGCAGCAGCAGAACCAAAATCAGCAGAATCAACAAAACCAGGACCAACAGGATCCAAATAGTAAATCTGCAGGTCAAGGTAAGCATCAGAATAAGCCTGCTAACCACTCTGTACCTCTATTCCTTCAGGATACTTCAACATCAAATCGTGATTGGACAAAAGCAAAGGGTAACCTAAGTAACCAGTCTGACAGTGATGGTTATGATGCAGAGCCAGAGGAATATAAGGATTTGGTAAAAACATATTTTGAGGAGCTTTCAAAGCAAGCTAAATAACTTTTACAAGGTGTAGCTATGAATAAAATATTTTCAACAATTTTGTTAGTTTTATGTGCTAATATTTGCTTAGCACAAGCAATGGTATCAGCATCAGACAGAGTAGATAAGTCCATTATGAAGGGCCTTAACTACCTATCTATAGCTCAAAAACCTGATGGCTCATTTGATGGGAAAAATGGTCAGACAACAGCAATTCCAGCGCTTGTTGGTATGGCTTTTCTTTCACATGGTCATACTCCTACTGACGAAAAATTTGGTCCAACAATTAATCGCTGCATTGACTTTGTTCTAAGCAAGGCAGACCCTCAGACAGGTTATTTTGGTAAAGCAGGTAATGGTCGTATGTATGCACATAGTATTACAACACTATTTCTTGCTGAGGTTTCTGGTATGGTTGATCCAGCTCGCCAGAAAAAGATTGACCAAATTCTGCCTAAATCTGTATTAGTGTTGCTTAATGCTCAAAAGGTAAATAAGCATCAAGAACATAAGGGTGGATGGCGCTATGAGCCAACCTCAAATGACAGTGATATGTCTTGCTCTGGTTGGGCTTTGATGGCTTTGCGTTCTTGCCGTTTGAATGGTGGTGATGTTCCTACAGATGCTATTGAACTAGCTGTTCAATATGTTTTAAGATGTTTTAACAATGGAGTAGGTGGATTTGGTTATCAGAATAGAAATCAATATTTTAAGACACTTACTGGCGCAGGTATCCTTTGCTTAGAGCTTTGTGGTGAGCATGGTCATGAATATTCATTTAAAGCATCTCAATTTTTGCTTCGTGAATATAAATCTCTGCCAAATGAAGGCTATCGCTTTTATGGTGTTTACTATACAGCACAAGGTCTGTTCCAAATTGGTGGTGAGAGCTGGAAGGTTTTCGAAAATTGGATGTATAACCACTGGATTCCAAAACAGGCTTCTGATGGTTCTTGGAGAGGCTCAGGAGAAGAGGATAGCAAGGCATACGCTACATCTATGATGATTCTTGCTTTCACAGTTCCATATCGTCAATTGCCAATTTATCAGCGCGACGAAACAGTTGACGAAGAATAAATTGCGTGTTACAGATAATTATCAACGGAGGCTAAAAATGAATAAAAATATATTTATAGCATTTTCTGTACTTACTGTATTTTCAGTTGGTTGTGCAACAACGCCTTACTCTTACGGACCTAGTAATGCTTCATTAAATTGTTACAACATTGAAGCAGATTGTGAAGTAGCTGGGGCAGTTGATCTAGTTGAAGGTGATTCAATATCTGTAAACTCAAAATACTTTATTTGGTCTGGTGTTATTTCATTAGAGCATAAGGATATAGCTATTTGCGAAGAGTCAGTAATAAAAGCAGTACAATCATATTCTGGAAAGATTAAATCTAAAAGTGGTGATAATTATCGAATAGATTTAGATTTCCTTGTTCCTGCCAATAATTTTGAAAAGTGTATGGCAAGTATCAAAGAATGTGGAGATGTAACTTATGATTATGTATATTCAAAAGATGTTACAGCAGAATATGTAGATACAAAATCTCGTCTGGATAATCTCATCAAAACTCGCGATAAGTATAAGAATCTTTTAGAAAAAGCTCAGACAGTAGAAGAAATTCTAAAAGTTGAGAAAGAACTTGCTAGAGTGCAATCAGAAATTGATGCAAAGACAGCTGTTTTTAATGCCCTTAAAAATGATGTTTCTCAGTATGAAATAAGAGTTGTGATTCACAGAAAAGAGGTAAAAGGTCCTCTTGGCTATCTCTTCAGTGGTATTGGGTATATAGCAAAGAAATTGTTTATTTGGAATTAATGGTAAATAATTGCGAGCTATTTACAAATAAATCTGAAGCTTATGCACGTTGCCGCCCTTCATATCCATCTAAAGCCATTGAATGGTTAAGGGAGAGAGTGCAAGGGGAATCTGTTGCTGATATTGGCGCTGGTACAGGAATTTTTACCGCCTGCTTACTACCATATTTCAAGAATATTTGTGCTATAGAACCAAATGCTGATATGCGTAAGCAATTTTCAGATTACTTACTAGGAATTCCATGTTTCAATGCATGTGGTGAAGCAACAGGTTTACCAAATTCTTCTATTGATTTAATTACAGTTGCTCAAGCATTTCATTGGCTTGACGAAGATAGTTTCAGACTTGAGGCACAGCGCATATTACGACCTAATGGTCTGACTGCAATAATTTGGAATTCAAGTCTGGAAACAGATTTTACTATTGCAAGAGATGAAATTTGTAAAAAATATTGCCCAAGATTTCGATTAGGCAGGGCTGGGAAACGCACTGCTGCTGAGGGTGATGAATTTTTAAGAAATACATATTTTAAGACAGTTCAGGTGGCAGATTTTGATAATCCATTTTCTATGGATTTCGATAGCTTTATTGGCAATATGAATTCACGCTCGTATGCATTATTACCTGATGCACCAGACTATCCTGCTTTTGTGGCAGAGTTAACCGAGCTTTTCAAACAATATGCAAATAATGGGGTGGTGGTAGATTCTCAAAAAACTACTATTTATCTTGGCTCTTTTTAATAATAAATCCTAAAACTTACTCCTTATTGTTTGTGGGGTATTGTGTTTGTGGCAAAGTCCCTGCCATATCTCGTTTCCAAATCCGTAATGTGTCAAATAAAAAGGACACCGAAAGATTGATTTTTTTCATAAATTTTGGTTCGGTGTCCATTATTTTGACACATTACGCCACCCATATTATTCGTATTAAATCATTGATTTAGAGCGAAAAAAGTCATATAATATGGGCATATCTTTTAAAGAGAACGATTTGTTTTTCTTTTTTAGAGATATATTACATAGGTATGTAATAAAAGTTACATACTGTTGAACTAATCGCTTTTGAATGTAAAAGTTTCAAAAGGAATAGTGTTCGTACGCAAGCTTGC